>NZ_JAUBVE010000115.1:0-11756 GCF_036705715.1 Microcoleus sp. AT3-D2
CATAAGTTAGGGTGAATCCGACTTCTAAACTCTAAACCTAAACCCTGCCTACTGTCTAGAACGAAATAGCCCTGGTCAATAGAGGCATCTATTTCCTGAGAGTGGGCTGCATAAAAAGCGAGAACATCGTTCACTTGAGCTTCACTTAAGTCATACTCAGCGGCAATTTGGTTTGGGGGAAAACCCCATTTCTGGGCGGCGATGACTACTGTTTGCACCCGCAAGCGAGTGTCGCGCAAAACGGGTATGAGTTGACCGCTAGCGCCCCGCACATAGGTAATTTCAGGAAAAGCGCGATCGTCATTCTGTTTCATGGAAAATTGGTATTAATTAAGGGTTAAAAAATCGGATATTATGGAAATTTTTGCTTTTCCGATTCCACATTTTAAAGTAGTCAAAAACTTTAGGCTTGTAGGCTTCTTTGTCTTCCTGTATTCCATGATCGCCTTTGCAGTTTTCAAGGAATTAACCTTGTCAAAACTAGGCTGTTGAGCTTTGATGCGCTCTAGTGCTTCCTGTATTTCTTGCTCGGAAGCAACGAGGAGGTTAGTTGCTACTGTTGGCGCAGTAATAACCAGCCCCGCTTCTATTTGTATCTGTTCCAGCATTGGCTCATCAACAATGATACACCAGACGAAATCTTTTTTAGCTAAACGGGCTGCATCTAATATCTGAGTATTGAAAACTGATTGGTAGTTGTCTTCCTCTAAGAGCTTAACTGCAATAGGCAAAATGTTTTTGTCAGTTTTACTCAACTGCTGTGCGAGGGCTTCGATTTGTTTGGCAGGTACATTTGACTCACCGTGAATAAACTTACACGGTAATCGCAAAACTTGTCCCAGTGGAATCTCATTCTCGAATTCTTCTTCGTGAAAAATTGCCATAATTACCTGCTAGTTATCGATAAAGTTGTGCTTGAGAAATACCTCTTGGGCGAGGTTTTTGTATAGTTTGGTAATGGGGGATTTGTGCCAGCAAATTACTGGGGCTTGTGAAAATTCTGCAACTTTAGTCTGAGCGTAAATTTTTAACTCTGTCTTGTAGGGCTTCCCAGTGAAGTTTAGTTCTTTGATTGTATCGTTGATGTGATTCTGGAGGACACTGCCCTTTTCAGCCGGACAATTGCTGAACACTAAACCCAGGTTCCAGGGGACAACAGGTAATTTCTCCTTATTAACTCTTGAATTTCTCAATGTAGGAATGAATTTGTCAACTTCTGCTGCATGATGGAGTGATTTTTTGTCATAATCCACAGGGATCAAAATAGTGTCACAAGAAGCGAGCATCCCTACTGACAAGACATCTATTGTAGGCGCAGCATCAATGAATATGTAGTCGTACTCCTCACTAAGCAGATTAATAATTGTCTTGATGTATGACCTTTTGAGCTGGTCTAGCAAGTTAGTGCTATCTCGAAAACTCCTCAATTCGTCCTCTTCTCCCGGCAAAACTGACAAGGAAAAATGCTGGTTATCAGTAGTCTTGAACTTGCGGATGTGAACGGCCTCGCTCAAAATCTCCTTGGCGGTGTTGTAGTCTTTAATTTCAAGTTTCTCACTGCATTTTTCCAAGTAGTTTTTAACTTTAATGTGGGCTTTCAACCCTCGGTTTAAATCATTTTGCGGGTCTAAGTCAATCAGCAAAACTTTCTTGCCTTCTGTAGCGAGTGCTGCGCCTAGATTTATGGTGTTAGTCGTTTTTGCTACGCCTCCTTTCTGATTCCAAATGGCTGTTACCAAAGCCCGCTGAGGAGTCAAGCAATACTCTAATTGACGCAAAAGCTTAGGAAAATTTGCTGCTGTCACTTTTAGCACAGGAGTTAAAGGGAAAACCAGCCCATCAACACGCCGCCAAACTTGAAAGAAGTCACCATTAAATATCCATCCGTAAGCAGCTAGATAATTAGGCTGCACTACTTTTGTATTGTCGAGGTACTGCTTAATGCCATTGTTCTTTGGGCTAATGGGATAGCCTACTGCCTCTTTATAAAGGTTTTGCTGCTGGCAAAAATCCGAAAACCCTAGGTCTGGAGCGGCATGAAATAAGCTAGTACGCTTTTTAATTTCAACAACTATTCTAGGTGGCTCGTTTAATTTGTTATATATTAAGTAATCTGGTTTTAAGCCTATTCCAGCACCTAAACCTCCAGTTTTTATCTGATTGAAGTTAAGACCTATAGCATCCCATATCAGAGGAATTAAGTGCATTGCCAGATCGTTTTCTGAGTAGTCACTCGGTAGAGATTGCCAGCGATTTATTACTAGGTCAGTAAGACTGCTTCCCATTTTTATCTAACCCCAACAAGATTGTGGCTGCCATTGTTAAGTTTTACAGTACCATAAATTAATAAAGGAAATCGCCCCTTCTTTAAAAAAAGCAAGGGGCGATCGACTTTTTAACTCAACTAATTAATGACTGTGCCCGTGCCCGTGAGAATGGCCGTGTCCGCCATGAGAATGACCGTGTTCACCATGAGAATGACCGTTCCCGTGAGAATGACCGTGCCCGCCATGAGAATGACCGTGCCCTTCATGAGAATGACTGTGCTCGCGCTGCGCCGCAGCCAAACTCGGATTAACAGCAACCGCAGTCTCACTCAACAACGCTTCAATCTGCGGATTTGCCCACTCAGCGGCCATTTTCAGAAACTCTGGATGGTCGTTAACGCAAGGCAATTTGCGGTAAGTAACTCCTTGACGCTGTTTCTGCAAAGACTCAATAATGTGGTCTACATCTAACAAAGTTTCGTGATTTTCTGTGGCAAATCCGATCGGCATAAAGACGATCGCAGTTGCACCCAAATCAATCAAATTCTTCGCAGCCAACGTCGCATCCGGCTGCGTCCATTCAATCAGCGGCGTGTCGTGGTTCAGCCAACCCACCGAAATCAAAGGATAGCGATACATCAAACGTTCGCGCACGCGATCGTACAAAGCTTGACTTTCCACAATACCCGAAGTAAAGCCCTTCGCCTTATGCGGACAACCGTGATTCATCAGCACAATCCCAATCTGAGAAGGCAAATGCGCTACAGCTAAATCGTTCTTAATTTCCTCTTCAACCAAATCCGCCATTAGCTGGATGTAAGCAGGTTCATCGTAAAAAGAGGGAATGTAGCGCTGTCCTTTTACCCAATGTTCCTTACCATCAAAGGTTTGTGCTAAAGCTTTATTGACCTGTTCGACTGCAATGCCGCTGGTGAAAACAGAATCAACTACCAACAGCGGATAAATCAGAATTTTGTCAAATCCTTCTGCTTGAATTTGAGGAATTACTTGTTCCGGCAAAAACGGCGCGCAAAAGTTAAAAGCTTTGAACACTTTTACTTTATCGCCCCATTTCTCCTGTAAATTCTTTTCAATCCCAGCGCGCTGCTGTTCAAAAATTGCATTGTGCGGCGAAACGAATTGACCGTGTTGGTGACTCCACTCGTGCAAGTCAAAGATTGCTAAAATCTTCGCCAGCGGCGGATAAATCCAAAGCGGTACTGGCGCAAACTTTGCCGTAAGCAAATTTAAAGCTTGTTCGTTGTAGTTGGCAAAATCGTCGTAGCTTTCGACTTCGCCGTAACCCATCAGCAATACAGCAACCCGATCGTTACTTGCGGGTGCTGCAGATGTTTTGTACTCGATTTTTTCTGGAGAAGCAACCACTTTGTATTCCTCAATTTTATTTATTCTAAGATATCCAGCCAGGATGAAGGGTGAATCTGAGATTTTTCATTTTTTGCGATCGCACGACTGACGTGCGCGGGGCTGATTCCCGGTTTCTTGGCCCATACTTCCCGGTCAAACCTCTTATTTATCCTAGAAACCGGATTGATGAGCATCAGTCCTAAGTCGGTTTTTTGACCCTGACCCAAAATTCGTAGGGCAGCTAAGCTGGCAGGCCTCTAATTTTCACAATCCTGTTTCTTTAAGCTTTTGTGGGCCGAGCTTCGACGCCGCCCGAAAAGTTAAATCTAAATACAGAACAGCTTCAAACTAGAATCAGCCTTTGCTAAGCTTGACAGGAGATGGGGCGGGGGGGGATAAGTTTCATGTTTTCTTAAGACTCCCTCACTTTGCCTCAGATTGATGCCGTTTGGAGCGTTCCCAGCATTTAACTTGGGGGGATACTCTTCAAACTTGACTCTATTATAAGTTTAACACCCTATCCCCTGGGGTAGTATATGATATAGTAGCTATATGATAAAGTTATGTTGCGAACTATATTAACTTTCTTGACGAACTATGAGACTGGTAATTTGCCCCGGAGTCCACGAACCAAAGCTAACCGACTGTTTCCTGGCGGGACTTTCGGGGCTTTGGGGACTGGCAGCCGATCGCCCAAACCAGCAAATAGTCGATCGTGTCAAGATTTTTCCCGCTCATAAATATCCGCCTTTTTCAGCTATTGACATATTGCACTTTTTGTGCAGCGAAGACTTAGCAGGAGAAAGTCTAGTATTTGTCAGCTTTTCGGCAGGAGTAGCCGGGGCGATCGGGGCGGCTTGGATGTGGCAGCAACTCGGCGGCAAAGTCGGGGCTTTTTTTGCCTTAGACGGTTGGGGAGTACCCCTGGGGGGCAATTTTCCCATCCACCGAATCAGCCACGATCGCTTTACGCACTGGAGTTCGGCAATTCTCGGTGGGGGTGGAGAAAGCTTTTATGCAGATCCCGCGATCGAACATTTGGATTTATGGCGAGCTCCCCAAACGGCAAAAGGCTGGCATGTCAGCCAAACCGCCGGGATTGAGACTGTCGCACCCACAACCGCAGCAAAATTTTTAGTCCACCTATTGAAACAATACGGAGTCCAATCAGTTGTTTAATCTTAATTTAGTATCCTCAGCGATCGCACCTATTGCCACCATCGCCCGCCTCGACAATTCTCTCTCTTCAGGCACAACAAACAGCCTCAAACAGTGGTTGATATTTAGTGCCTCAGCTTTTTTAGTCTCAATTCCAGTCTTCGTGCAAGCACCCTTAGTGCGTTTATATCCAACCATCAGTTTGCTATCAACTATCCCCTGGTTCGTTCTGAGTTTAATCCTCATTTTCCGCCCCAAAACCCAACTTTGGGGAGATTTATTATTAGGATTTGCCGGATGTTGGCTGGCAGGTTCTATCTATTGGGGCTGGTTTAGGTGGGAACCAATTTTACATCTACCTATAGAATCTATTGGCTTGCCTTTTGCTATTTGGTGCTTGGGCAAATCTTGGGGAAAAGTGGGCGGCTATTTTTACTTGGGTTCGCTCTTGGGTACTGCTATTACCGATTTATATTTTTATTTAACAGGCTTGATGCCCTATTGGCGGCAAGTTATGCACGCGGAACCGGAATTAGCAATGCCGATTTTTCAAAGTGCGATCGGTCAAATCGAAACTCCTTGGGGCATAGGCTGTGCTTTAGTTTTAATCGCTGTGTTGCTAACCGTAGGTTTGCTGAGTTTGCGCGGCACGCAACTGCACTGGCGCGCGTTTAGCGGCGCGGTGTTAAGCACGCTTTTAGTAGATGGTTTATTTTGGCTGGCTGCTTCTGCGGCTTAAGATTTATGATTGGTTCCTATGTTGGTAATTTTTGACCGCAGATGTGGGCGGATTGACGCAGATTAACGCAGATTTTTTGATAGATGTAGTCTTGAGATTCCTGACTTCTTTAAGAAGTCGGGAATTTTGGTATTCAGTGAACAATTATGAGTTAAAATCTAAAATCTAAAATCTAAGAATCCCAAATCAATATCATGTCTTTCATTTCAATTCGCGGTGTAGAACATTATTACGAGTGGATAACGGCAGATAACAGTGCCCAACCTAGCGGCAAACCAGTGATGGTATTTCTGCACGGCTGGGCGGGCTCAGCGCGCTACTGGGAAAGCACGGCACGGGCTATTGCTGATGATTTTGATTGTTTGCTTTATGATATGAGAGGTTTTGGTCGATCGCCCTTGCCGAAAGAGCCTCCTGAGTCCAGCTACGAACTCGAGACCTACGCCCACGACTTAGCTGAATTATTAGAATCTCTGAATTTAAGCCGCGTATTTCTCAATGCTCACTCCACAGGTGCATCAATTGCTACTTTATTTCTCAACCTTTACCCCGAAAAAGTAGAAAAAGCTATTCTCACTTGCAGCGGGATTTTTGAATACGACGAAAAATCTTTTACAACTTTTCACAAATTCGGTGGCTATGTGGTAAAATTTAGACCCTCTTGGCTGGCATCCATCCCGTTTGCCGATCGGCTATTTATGGCCCGGTTTTTGCGCCGTTCCCTGCCAACAGAGGTCAGTCTGGCGTTTCTCAAGGATTTTTTAATGGCAGACGAGCAAGCTGCTATAGGTACAATGGTGACGGCCGTCAGCAAAAGAGCAGCCGAGGAAATGCCCCAAGAATTTGCGCGACTGAGTGTTCCCACACTGCTTGTGGCCGGAGAATTTGACCAAATTATCCCCGCCGTCATGGGAGAGCAAGCAGCCTCCCTCAGCAAAAAAGTAGAATTTGTTATAATTCCGAATACGGCTCACTTTCCGATGCTGGAGGATGCCGCAACATACTTGCAGCGAATTCGAGAATTTTTGCCAGCAGCGGCTTAGCTGAGTTATTGTTCATCTAATGTACGATCGGACAAGCAAGCTTTGAGAACGGCTTTTGCTCCGATCTTAATTTTTAATTCCTAATTTCTTAAAGCGAAAGGTGGTACAATGAACGACCTCGACCAATACTATAAAGTGCTGGGACTGTTACCGGGAGCTTCCAGAGAAGAAATTAGCCAAGCCTACAAGGATTTAGCGTTCATTTGGCACCCCGATCGCATCCCCAAAGACAATCCCAGACTACTACAGAAAGCTGAAGAAAAGATTAAGGAAATTAATCAAGCTCGCGAACAATTGCGCTCTATTCAACCAAGAGGTCAGAATCAGAACGTTCAGCAAAAACATACTCAGCACAAACACACCCAGCACCAAAACACCCAGCACAAACACACCCAGCAACAAAACACCCAGCAACAAAACGCTCAGTACAGAAACACTCAGCAACAAAACACCCAGCAACAAAATACTCAGTATAGAAACACTCAACAAACTACCCAGCAACCCAATACTCAGTACAGAAACACTCAGCAACAAAATACCCAGCAACAAGCTACCCAGCAACCCAATACTCAGTACCAAAACACTCAGTACCAAAATACCCAGCAACCCAATACTCAGTCCCAAAACACTCAGCAACCCAATACTCAGTACCAAAACACTCAGTACCAAAACACTCAGTACAGAAATACTCAGTATCCAAACACCCAGCAGCAAAACACTCAGCCACCACCGGCCACCCCAAAAGAACCCCGCTACTCTTCTGAACCCTCTTCAGGGAAATATCCTGGAAATTATGCGGGAAACTATGGGGGAAACCCTGCAGGGCCATATTCAGAGGCGTCCCGCTACCAATCGCAGCCGCCGCCATCTCAGTCTTACCGCCAAGCTGGGCCCCAAGCTCCCGATTTGAGCGGTTCCAACTTCAAAGGAGCTTCCTTAAAAGAAAAGGATTTTTCAGGGAGAAACTTGAGCAATGCAAACCTGAGTGAAGCCGACTTAAGTGATGCTTTTCTACACAACGTCAATCTCACAGGCGCGAATTTGCACCAAGCTAACTTGTTCAGGGCTAATTTGTTAGGAGCTTGTTTGATCAATGCCAACTTGAGAGAAACCAACTTAATCGGAGCCGATTTGAGCGGTGCTGACTTGAGCGGTGCTGACTTAACAGGAGCGAAAATCGGTTACGGCGATCGAGTTATGGTCAAACTTACCCGGACTACATTAACAGGTACAATCTTACCCGACGGTACTGTTCATAGCTAAATTATTTAGTTTTTAGTCAGTGGTTGTAAACGCGAGTTTTACGCGCAATATTTGCTGCAACTACAAATACAAAAAAATCCGCCCTTTGCGAATTTGGGATAAAAACTTATATTCTGTCCGCTAGAACAACCGCAATAAAATTGGTTCGTAGTGAGGGCATTCGTCGTCAGAATTGTATGAGGATTTGCATTCCTCGCTGCGTACCCATAATGCTTAAATTACTTGATATGATATTACGCGATCGCGATCGCACAAACCGAGTTTTTTTACCCGGTTCAAGAACGGCAGCGAGGTCTTTTCGTTCATCAAACCCCGTTTCTGTCTCCAACACGACTAATCGAGATTCATATTACAGCAACCGCCAAAATGGTTCCTGTTCTGTTTTTTCCTTCTTCCTTCTTCCTTCTTCCTTCTTCCTTCTTCCTTCTTCCTTCCCTTATTAATTACTTCCGGCACGGCGATTGCGTAACTTTCGTCCAGCAGCCAGCATAGCGCCTCCCGCCATCAAACCCCCCACAGTCATCGGTTCGGGAACCGGCTCAGCTTGAACCGTCTCCACAGAACCGCCTTTAATAAATACAGCAGAATCTAACTTGCCATCGCCCACATCTTTAATGCGGATGCTGAGAACATTCGTCTGATTTTGCTTGAGCAAACCCTCAAAACCTAAAATTTTAGTAAAACCGTCGAGCTTAACGATGTTAGCAGCAATACCTGTCAAACTTGGGTTGTCAATATAGTCTGGGTGATATGTAGAGCGGTTATATGGATCTGGAACAAGATTATTAATCGTAACTGTTTTTCCGTCGCTCAATTTTGCCAAATTAGTGCCGTTCAGCAGCAGTTCAAAATCGTCATTAAATTCAGAATTGCCAAACTCAGGAAACTCCTCAGAAGCAAATACATATTGAAAGACTAACTTTTCAACCGTGCTATTAGCAAAAAAGCTGAGGTTTAGCTGAGTCAAATCCCCCTCTTCACCTTCAGGCCCAAAGTCCGTGCTTAAATCGCTGATGTTTGTGGTCGTGAAGTTATCTCTCCGATTTCTACCCCGTATATCGGTGACTTTACCAGTGCTCAGAACAACACCTGATGTCAAACCGAAGGGGTCATTAGTGAAAGTACCAAAAGCAGCCGAATTACCCGTAATTGAAACAGAGAAATTACTCAACCCGGCTGTATTAGCCCCCAATAAATTATTTTTTAAAGTCTCCGTGTTATTAGTTGCCCCTACCGAAAATGCCATTGCTGGCGCTGCCAACAAACTCAGAGCAGTAGTTAATGTAGCTGTTAAAGCAGCAATTTTGTGAGTGATTATCATAAATTTTTCCTGGAAGATACACACCTGATCCTATGCACAACTTAATTTTTACATTATATAAGTATCAATGTCTAGTGCCTTTACAATAACTTTACACATAATTTACACATAAGTGTATATACGCTTTCTGTGGTTATTCTTTTGGGTAGTTCTTGGCAATTAGTCAGCCTATAAACCTCAGCGCAAAAATACGGATGCAAAAATACACGTACACAGACTAATAATTTCAGGACTTACACACTGGAGACAAAAGAAACCAGGTTTTGATATCGTTTGCGAGATCCAAAATGACTAATGGCTAATGACTAATGACTAATGAGTCATGACTAATGACTAATGACTAATGAGTCATGACCTCGCCCAAAAACCCTATACAAGCCCCCGATTCCTGTCGTAGAGAGATCAAAATTTTTGACCCTAGTTCAACATCCCAGCTTCATCTGTGGAGTAAATCTAAAATCCTTCGACGCTCGCGCGAAGCGACGGCTCGCCGAAGTCTAAAATCTAAAATCTCTAATCGACTGACTGATGACTAAAACCCCCTTGCTTCTCCTTCCCCGCGCCGATCGGCAGCCCCTTCCAACCAACCGTCTGCAGTCAAGACGATCGCATTGGCATTGCCCCAGCCGTCACGTTCGACAATCTGGTGTCCCCGCCGCCGCAACTCCGAAAGCGTCGCAGTCTCAAAACCTCCCTGTTCCACCATCAGGCGATCGGGCTGCCACTGGTGGTGTACGCGAGGTGCAGATACAGCATCGCCGACATTCATGTCGTAAACCAATACGTTCAGTACAATTTGCAGCACCGTGGTAATAATCGTGCTGCCTCCGGGAGCTCCCGCAGCGAGGCGAAATTTGCCATTTTCTGTCACGATGACCGGCGTCATGCTCGATAAAGGAGTTTTGCCCGGGGCGATCGAATTTGCTTCCCCGCCCACCAAACCAGACGACAAATTCGGCACTCCCGGCGCGGCGGCAAAATCATCCATCTCGTTGTTGAGCAAAATTCCCGTACCTGCAGCCACAACTCCTGCCCCAAAACCGCCATTCACTGTAAACGTTAAGCTTACTACGTTGCGCTCTTTGTCAACTACCGTCAGGTGGGTAGTTTCGGGAGACTCCCACAGCAGACGGTTCAAAGTTTCAGCGTCAACAGCCTTTACCTCGCTAGAGGGTCTGGCTTTTGACATTTGGATTTGCGATCGTCTCAATTTGCCATAATTGCTGCTAGTCAAAGCTTTGACTGGTACATTCACAAAATCCGGGTCGCCCAAATACTGTGCCCTGTCAGCATAAGCAATCCTCATGCTCTCCGCCAGTAAATGTAGCGTATCTGGACTTTGCCTCCCCAACCTCTTGAGATCCGAATCTCCCAGAATATTTAAGATTTGCAACAAATGAACGCCGCCGGAAGAAGGAGGACACATCGCGCAAATTTCGTAAGTGCGAAAGTTGCCACAAACCGGATTTCGCCAAATCGGCGTATAGTTTTTCAAATCTTCCAGAGTGATAAGGCCGCCGTTTTTAGCCATATCGGCGACGATCGCCCGCGCAATGTCCCCGGTATAAAAACTCTGCGGATTTTGTGCAATCTGCCGCAAAGTCCGCGCCAAATCCCGCTGCACCAAAAGCTCACCCGGCTGGTATAAAATGCCACCACGAGTAAAAACCTCCCGCGCCGCCCGGTTTTTTTTGAACACATCCTCTCGTCGCCCGGTAGCCGTGGTAAACCGCGAACTTACTGGAAAGCCATTTTCCGCCAGGGCGATCGCCGGCGCCACCACCGCAGCCCAAGGCAACTTACCATACTCGCGGTGCACCGTATAAAGTCCAGCAACAGTACCCGGAATACCCGCCGCCAAATGCCCATCCCGACTTGCTCTTGGGCGCACCTTACCTTGCTTGTCGAGGTACATATCCCGCGCCGCCCGTTTCGGAGCTCGTTCCCGGAAATCAAGCACTTGTACAGTCTCCGTTTCGGCCCGCCGGAGGAGCAAAAAACCCCCGCCGCCGATACCCGCCGAAAAAGGCTCCACCACCGAAATCGCCAAAGCCGTAGCAGCCGCCGCATCCACTGCATTGCCTCCTTGTTGTAGCAGGGCCAGCCCCGCAGCGCTCGCCAGAGGGTGAGCTGAAACTGCCATGCCCTGTTTGCTGCGCTGCTGCTGCAAGGTTGGGTGTAGCTGTTGCTGGCAGCCGCCCAACACCAAGACTGTTAGGCAACAAGTATAAATTTGCACTTTGCTCAAGAACTTTGGCAACATTTTTTACGGGTAAAGCGAGGGTTTTTTATAGTATAATTCTACGGTCGTCTTCCCTAAGACCTAACGGTACTGAGTTCAACCGCAGATAAATTACCTATTATGGCAGAGGGGTAAACGATTTGACCCTGGGAGGCTCTCGCGGTACAAGAGGAAGAGAAAAATCAGGTACAGCTTAGGGCAATTTAATAATTAAACAAGTTTGAAAAAGCATTTTTGTTGAGAAAATACAGATTTCAAAAAAGCTGATGAACATAAGACCTCTTGCGAAAGTGCGCTCTTTCTAGGTAAAATAAAAGAAAAAATTAGCTTAATAATATGAACTACGAAGAATCAC
>NZ_JAUBVE010000116.1:0-11525 GCF_036705715.1 Microcoleus sp. AT3-D2
ATGCAATCATTTGAGGTTTTGGCAATTATGAATTCCTTTGAAATTAAATCTGCTTGAATATCTGCGGAATGTGGGTTCTAAGGACTGGTAAACGGCTTACATTGAATCGCCTTCACATTTCGCAGATAGTTCAACTCTGGCTCGAAGTTAGTGGGACAGAAGACATAAACATTGTCCTGAGATCGGCTAATGACTAAACGGTAGCTGGGTGGAATTCCCTCGGAACCTTCGATCGCTTCGATTCTGGGAATCACTTGTGGACTGACTTGAGCGAAGGATGGAGAATTGAACGGTAACAGTACGGCGGACAGAATTGTTATTGTGATTGTGATTGCGGTTATGATTGTAGTTGAAAGAATCTTCCGGTTCATTAGAAATCTCCTGCGGTTTGTGGTTGTGTAATGTTCCTATTGATTTTGATGAGTAAAGTTTGCATTGTTTTCACCCCTACGATTTCAACCCAGTTTCCGACGAAATCAAACTAATCCTATTTGCAATGCAACAACCGCTGCCTGCACCCGATGATTGACACCCAACTTATTCAAGATTCCACGGACGTGAGTCTTGACTGTACTCTGACCGAGGTAGAGTATTGTGGCGATTTCAGGATTGCTATGTCCTGCAACCATTAGCTTCAAAACTTCATGCTCTCGATGGGAGAGTTTTGTTGGTGTAATGACATTTGAAGAGGTGAGTTTTGCTGTGTTCATACATCCTTCTTGAGAATCAACGGTTGACGAATTGTTCACGATCTCACCTGATCCTTGGTTAAACATTTGTTGAATTTCATATTTCATGGACAAGAACAGTCCTCTTGCATTCGTTGACATCAGCTTGTCAAAGTCCTCGATCAATTTTTGGTGCAGTAGTTTGTCAGGAGGAAAATCAATTCCTGTATTGTTAATGGCACAATGTTAAAGGCACAATCGAGTTTGCTGTAAGTTGCGATCGTTATTAAAAACTCAAGATTGATTTGCTTGATGACGCTGCTTGATATCTATAATGAGATCGGTTACTTGACGTTGAGCCTCTTCACTCAGCGAGTCAAACTCGTCCAAGAAGAATTGCCGTTCTAGCGTCAACTTCCGGGCATTGAGTAGTCCTTCAATCCGCCAATCTTGATCACGTTTCATCACGACGAATAGCTGCATCGAATCTCGTGACGGTGAAGTTTCGGGTTGTCCGGGCAGCATTACCCTGACAACTCCGTTCATGAGAGCAATTTTAGTATTCAGGAAGTGGACGAAATTCACCTCACCCTCTAGGCGTGTTTCTTTGACAACCGTGTCGAAAGCTTGCTGATTAAATGCAGCGATCGCTTTTCGACCCTTGAGATGGGTTCCCTCGAACGCGATGAAATCGGCAGTTTCGCTGAACGGAGCAGCGAATTCTTCACCGCTGCCTCGATTCCAAGCATCAATCATCTGGTGATGGAAAACACGGATTGCAGACTCGTCAGCAGGACTGGTGAGTTGATTTTGAATTGTTTGTGAATTCATAAGCGCCTCGTTTTGGGATTTCTTATCTAATTGTTTTGGCAGTTTAGGAACACAACAGCACGAAGATGCACTGCTGCGTTCGATCGCTATGAACTTACTGGAGCAGCAAGCGTTGCCGGCTAATTCCGTTTGTTTGATCTGAAGTATAGACAGTACCAATGCTTGATTGCTTTCAGATTCCTACGATGATTGGTCAAATTCTGATCGGTTAGTGCCCTTGTTTCGGGGATAAGCGATTGTCTGTTGTTCATCTCAACCATCAGCTAGTCGCGCCCTGCCGCAATCATCTTTTCTGCCAAGCCGACCGGGTTGGAAAACATCACCTCATGACTACCGGACATTTGCACGAACCGAAATAGTCCCAAGCGACTAGACATTCTGGGATGCCAACCCCAATCGCCTTGAGGAAGGACGTTGTCTTCGGTACAGTAGAGGTAGCTTTTGGGGATGGGCAGCGAGTAAAACTGCTTCAGGTCTAACTTGTCAAGCCACGGTTGATACGGTTCAGGCGATAATTGTGCGTAACTCGATCGAGCCAGTTCGAGGTCAGCGTCGTTGATAAACACTTCTCGCCAAATCTCAAAAGGTAGCATCACCGTATGATCGCCCGATTGTCTCGCTAGCTGATCGGATAACGCTTGAGAGTGCGGTGGGGTGTTATCGTTGAGGCTTTCACCATCATTGAGGACAAAGGCATTGAAGAAGATGAGTCGTCGAATGCGATCGCTGATTGCTTCAGCAACTTTGGCAATAATTGTCCCACCGAAACTATGTCCGACTAGAACGATATCGTTTAAGTCTTTACTCACAATGTAATCGACGATCGATTGCGTGCATTGAGCATGGTTGACGTTTTTGTTCACGCCTTTGCCATGTCCAGCGATCGTGGGCGCAAAAGCATGATGTCCCTTTGCTTCTAGTTGATCAATGACTGCCTGCCAAGCAAAACCATCATGCCAGGAGCCATGAATTAAGACAAAAGTTGACATAGAATCCCTCCTTGTAGATGTGATCTGAAAATCAAGCTCGTCTGTTCTCTCTTGTTCTCTCTTGAAGTTTCTATTCTCAGGCATGATAATTTGTACGACCTCAGAATAGTGGCGCAACAGATGAATCACTAACGCTTGAGACGGAGACAGTATTTTATCTTTTTCAAAATGCTGCCTCCTATTTTACTTGTTGCTTCCGTAGAGAAAACTTCAAGTATTAATGTCCACCTGAGTTCACTAGAGGGGTTGTTGCAAGGAGCTGAAGTTCCCAGGCAAGGGCCACCGCACTAGCACCGCCATGCTCAAGAATAATATCTGATACACCCGCAGATGTTTCTGTGCGTGCCCAGTCACGCTGCCATTCAGCAAGTACAGCCATCCAGTTGATTGGAACTGCACCCGCCTGAACCATACGGCGAACAGCCATGTCATGAGCTTCCGCAGTAACACCGCCCGAAGCATCGGTAACGATGAATACGTCATAACCTTCACCAAGCGCCTGAATTGCTGGCATTGCGAGACAGATCTCGGTCCAAAGCGCAGCAAGTATCAGTTGCTTGCGGCCACTTTTCTTCACTACATCTGTAACGTTTGGCTCTTCCCAGGTATTGATGGAAGTGCGGTTGATCGGTTTTTGATCAGGAAAAACATCCTGTAGTCCCTTAATGATATGACCCCCTCTTTCTTCCATGACATTGGTAAGGATTGTGGGTACGTTGAACACCTTTGCCGATTTGGCAAGACCAATAACATTGTTAATGATCATCGTAGGTTCATGGCTGTTCAAGTTGGTGAACTGATAGGGCTGGTGGTCAATCAGTACCAGGATGCTATCTTCTGGACGAAGCAGTCCTTCTAAGCCGATTTTTGGATTTTCAGACATAGCTATAAGTCTCCATTCAATGTTTACTTTTCAGACACGCTCTAGCGTGTGAGCCTGACTCAACTGATGAATTACAGAGTTTTTTCACAAGCCAAAAATGAAGCAGATCGCTGATTATTCCTGCTGAAGAAAGTCCAGTAACAGGGGATTGACCTGATCAGCGTGAGTCCAGTTGATGGCGTGCGGCCCGCCAGGGATGACAACAAGTTGACTGTTTTTAATCAGCTTTGGAAGTCTTGCTGCGGTGGACTCAAGCGGTAAAATGCGATCGCTATCTCCATGAATAATCAGAGTCGGCACATCAATGCGGGGCAGATCATCGCGGAAATCGGTGAGCCAGGAAGGTACACAATCCAAAGTCCCTTTAGCAGAAGCCCCTGCTGCTACATTCCAACTGGCTTGAATCGCTTCATTGCTGATGCGATCGCCAAGCAATACATCAACATTGAAGAACTCTTTGAAAAAGGCAGAGAAATAAGCTGGACGATCGTCAATAATCGCTTTCATAATGCCATCGAAAACGCTTTGATCAACACCCTCTGGATTGTCGTCTGTCTTTAACAGAAACGGTGGAACGGGAGCCATCAGCACGGCTTTCTGCACCCGCTCTGAGCCGTATTTGCCAAGATAACGTGTGACTTCACCTGTTCCCATTGAGAAACCGACCAGCACGGTATTTTGCAAGTCAAGCTTGGTCATGAGTGTATTCAAATCGGCGGCGAAGGTATCGTAGTCATAGCCAGATGAGGGCTGACTGGAGTTGCCAAATCCTCGGCGATCGTAGGTAATTACTCGATATCCTGCATTCAGTAAAACTAAAACCTGCTTCTCCCAGGAATGTCCGTTCAATGGAAATCCATGAATCAGAACAATTGGTTGTCCTGTCCCAAGATCTTCGTAGTAGAGATCGATGGTTGCAGAGTTTTCTTGACCAACGGTAATGTAGGGCATGAGAGGTTTCTCCGTTGTAAATTGATGATGTGTTTTTGTCTGTTGCATCACAATTGTGATGCAGCGATCGAGCACCGTCTTAACAATGCTGTGTTAAGCAGACTTCAAGATGGGGCAAAAATCCATTGCGTATCATCGCTTCAGAACGACAAGAATCCTTCATTGTTGCCTGAGCGCGATCGCTGCATTTGCCACCTCTAAGATGGCTTTAATTCTGCTTCGGTAGCTAGCGCGGCACGCACACCAGCATCGAGATTCATGCGGTCTACAAATCGTGACAGGTTCTCAAAGCCTTGTAGTCCGACCTGAGTGTTGATCGCCCAACGCAGAATGACGAACAGGTAGGGAGCGGCAATCGATCGTTCGCCAATGAGCCAGTTTCGTCCGTCGAGATAACCGAGGATAGCGACGTTTTCAGTGAGTGAAAAGTGATCGTACTTGCCTCTACTTCGTTATCGACAACCAACTCCCCTTGCTATAATGCGTTCCCACAGCAGCTCAAAAACCGCTTCAACACCATCACTCAAGACTGGCGGCGTCACGAGCGTTAGTCGGCTCTCATTAAGAGTAAAGGTGCGAACTAACGTTGTACCAACGCGATTAGGAATTGATGCAATTTTGATCTGGTGAGTTACTGTGTTGCCACTCAACGTATAAGTTCCAGCGTAAGCATTGAATGTTGTAAATGCTTGAGCAAGCTCTTCCACGGGTAAAGATTGCATCTGGGGAGTTAGCGGTGATCTGACCTCCTGACTCAGCGGTGAGCGATCGCTCCTAGAAAACATCACCATCATGTGACCATCTGATGTGTAAGTGATGTAGCCAACCGGATTAGTTCCATACACGTCTGGAGTCACCGTTCCATCAGCGTAAATGGCAGTTGCAGAAATTAACTTCCAAATGCCAATTAGCAGATTGTTCTGGATTGATGGTGTAGACATAATGTGCAACCATTGCTTGATGATTCTCCGCTAGAGAGTAGCGGGTTTCAACACAAAATCAAACTCAGTCGTGTAAAACGGTTTACTTTGATTGTGTGCCTTGAGTTCGTCTAGTGCTTCGTGCTTTTGCAATTGAACGATCGCCGATCGCACGGCAAAGGTTGTATCTGAATCCAGGTGAGGATCGCCAGCAATAAAAGTTTGTGTTGTCAGTGGAGTGTACTCCGGAGCATTGAGTTTGAAATGGATGTGAGCCCCGCGCCAAGGATGCCGTCCCAAGAGTCGCAGCACCTCGCCACATGGACCACTGCTTGGCACTTTGTAACCTAGTGGCACCACGGTTTCAAACCTATACGTTCCACTCTTGTTCGTTTTGAAACGTCCCCGAAAGTTCCCCAACGGCTGAGATGGATCTTGGATGTCATATAATCCTTTGGAGTTGGGTTGCCAAACATCAATCAGAGCATTGGCGATCGGTTGACCGTTCAAATCTAAAACCCTGCCTGACAGGAAAAGCGTGTCGCCTTCTGGATCAATACCCAAGCGATCGCCCATCTGCCGTTCTGGTGCATTCGGCACATACAAGGGTCCTTCTAAATTGCTTTCTGTACCGCGATGAGCATCGTTCAGCAATTCTACCAACTCTGAAATTCCCAGTAGATCCGTCAACAGATGGATCTCTCCAGAGGGAATCTCCTGAGTGTGATGACTTGCCTGGTTGAGAAAATTACGTCCCTGCTGCAATTCTGATTCAGTCAGCTTCACCTCACGCACAAAGTCATGCAAATATCTAACCAAGCTCGTGTAAATTTCATACAGTCGCGGGTGAGATTTGCCGCGATCGCCATGATTAATGACGGCTTCAGTGATAGTGTCAAGTGTGATGTTCTGCACGATCAAACTCCTTTTTAGTTACGTGATTAATGATGGTTGTTTTACGGCGACCATCTTGACTTATAGTCTGTGTCCTAACCTAATTGGCTACAGCTATAGTCTGGTGACTTGATGCTTTCAAGACTCATCCTGACGATTTCGTGCGGCATACCAATCCATTCAAGAACGATGAGATCAGCCACCGAACAGGCACCGGGCATATGATAGAGTTTCATGGAATGTCCCTTATCGCGAAGAATGTGTTTTTGCTTCCTATCTGCTGTTTTCATAGTCTGAGTGTAATGACTCCTAATGCTCGGTTTCTTTCAGATTCTTAGGATGTTTTGTCAGATTCTTGTGCAATCACCTTCAAGACGCAGCGTGGAACCGAGCGTTCTGTCGAGGAACGCGCGGATCAACGTTGCTACCTCTTCTGCATGAGTCTCCAGCGCGAAATGTCCGGCGTCGAGCAGGTGAATCTTTGCATCTGGGAGATCTTGCTGATAGGCGGCAGCACCAGCGGGCAGAAACGCCGGATCATGACGACCCCAGACGGCGAGAAGCGGCGGACGGTGCTCGCGAAAGTAGGACTGGAAGGCTGGATAGAGCGCGACGTTACTGCGGTAGTCGAGGATCAGATCGAGCTGGATCTCCTCCGCGTCTGGCCGCCCCATGTAGGCGATGTCGAGTTCGTAGCCGTCGGGCGACAGAAGGGTTGGATCGGCTCCGGTACCATACTGCCAGTTCCGGATTGTGTCCGGCGCGAGCGAGGGTCGGCAGGCTTCCCGGTTCGCTGCGCTCGGTTCACGCCAATAGGTTTCCCACGGCCCCCATTCGTCACTGAAACCCTCGAGGTAGGCGTTGCCGTTCTGCGAGACGATCGCAGATATCCGTTCAGGATGGCGCATCGCCAAACGCAAACCTACTGGCGCACCGTAATCGAAGATGTAGAGTACGTATTGATCGAGCGACAAAGCATCGGTGAAACCCTCGATTACGTCAGCAAGGCGGTCGAACCTGTAGTCGAATGCCCCGCGTGGCGGTGCCTTGGTCTGTCCGAAACCAGGCAGATCCGGCGCGACGAGCCGAAAATGATCGGCGAGCAAAGGGATCAGGTCGCGGAACATGTGGCTAGCGGTCGGAAAGCCATGCAACAGCAGTATTACCGGCGCATCGCTTGCCCCCGCTTCGCGGTAGAACACTTCGACATCACCAACCTGTCGAAACCCATAGCGTATTTTCATCTTTTTTCCTTTGATTGCGCGTGTAAAAGTTTTGATCTGCTTCGGACTAAACTTCGACGCTCAGATTTGGAATCCGCCGGACACATCCACTACATTGCCGCTGATGTAGCCAGCGTCTGAACCTGCGAGGAAGCAAACGGTCGCCGCTACCTCCTCTAAGGTTGCGATCCGGCGGATGGCGTGAAGATCCACGATCGCTTCCGCTGCTTTCGGTAATTTGTCGGCTGCGGCTGTTGCCATGTCCGTCGGCATGATACCTGGCTGCACACAGTGATGTTGCGTGGGTCAAGATCCCGCTGGACACCTTTCGCATACCCTACGATCGCCGCTCCTAAACCGCGAGAACCACCCGTTACCAGTGCAACTTTGCCTGCAAGTGTTGTCGTCATGATGGACTCATTTAGATGTATTACTGCTCAATCAAACACTGCGTAATATCGAGATGCCCTTGAGAAACCAACGGCACGGAGAGTGATCGAGCGGATGATGCAGGTCGATCGCCACTTGGTCGCAACATTTCGCACTGTCGTTCGACTACTGCGCTAAATACCCACCATCTATCATCAACGTTTCACCTGTTGTGAACGATGCCAGATCAGATGATAAAAACAGAACTGCATTTGCAACTTCAACCGGTGTTCCAACTCGTCCGATCGGGTGAAGTCCTGCCAAGTAAGCTTTGGCTTCATCTGTAGCGGCTTCAAATATATCTGTTTTGATTGACCCTGGTGCAACGACATTGATGCGAACACCCGCTTTGGCATATTGGAGTGCAGCAGCTTTTGTTAAACCTACTACCGCATGTTTACTTGCGGTGTAGAGGAGTATGTTAGGAAGTGCAACGACTCCAACCGCAGATGCCATATTGACGATTGAACCACTTCCCTGTTTCAACATCTGAGCAATTTCATATTTCATCGACAACCAAACGCCTTTGACGTTGACGCTCATCGTGCGGTCATATTCAGCTTCTGTTTGCTCAATCAATGAGGGATTTTCGCCGACCGTTCCTGCATTATTAAAGGCAATATCCAACCGACCAAAAACGCTAACCGCTTTATCAACCATTGCTTTAACATCAGCTTCTTTCGTGACATCTGCTTGCACAAAAACAGCCTCTCCGCCAACTTCCTGAATCAATCGAACCGTTTCTTCACCTTCATCAATTCGACGACCAACCACCGCTACCTTTGCTTGTTGTTGGGCATAAGCGATCGCGGTTGCACGACCAATTCCCGAAGTTCCGCCAGTGACTAACGCCACTTTATCTTGCAGTATCATCTTATTTCTCCTGTTCCAATCAATATTGACCTGCAGCACACAATCAAACTCCGATCCGTTTAGCAATTACCAACCTCGTAAGGCTGGTTTAATCTTCTGTAAATTTCAGCACGATCTTGCCCCGTGTTCCTCCCTGCTCTATACGTTGATGTGCCAGAACAACCTGATCCCAAGAAAATACTGAATCAATCACTGGGCGAAGCTGATGACGCTCGATGAGTTTTGTCAAAGCCTCTAATTTTGCTCGGTACTGAGGTGAAAAAACAAAATGAATCGTCAGATTCTTACCCCATGCTTCAAGAAGCGATTGCGGTATTGCAACGTCTACAATGCTTGCAAGCCTACCAAAGGGACGAATGATTTCTAGACTACGCTGAATTGTTTCTCCGCCGATCGTATCTAGAACTAAATCCACACCCAGTCCATTTGTTTCTTGACGAATGACTTCTACGTAATCTTCATTTTTGTAATCAATCACCCGATCTGCGCCCAGTTCTGTCACGAAATCTCGGTTTCTAGCACTACACGTCGCAAAAACGTATGCCCCTATTGCTTTGGCGAGTTGAACTGCGATCGAACCCACTCCACCCGCACCCGCATGGATGAGAACTGTTTCACCAACTTGTAGATTGCCCCTAGTCACTAGACAATCCCAAGCAGTTCCGCCTGCAAGCGGAAAAGAAGCTGCTTCAATGTGCGATAGATTTGCAGGCTTCAATGCAACAATCGCTTCATCAGCCACATGATACTGAGCGTAGCTACCGAATTCTCCAAAAATTTGCGGCGAGTAGTACACGCTGTCTCCTACCTTGAAATCAGTCACAGCTTCGCCAATTGCCTCAATCACTCCTGAGACATCGACTCCAAGGATGGCGGGTAATTGAACCAGTTCCTTGTAATCACCACGACGAGTTTGGTAATCGATCGGGTTAATCGAGGTTGCACAAACTCTGACTAACACCTGATTCGCCTTCAGCGTTGGTATGGGAACCGTTTGAATCTCAAACTTCTCAGCATCACCAAACGCAGTTAATACGGCTGCTTTCATAGATTCCATCTGTGCCAAATCTCCTTGATTTAGAATAAACAGTGACGGGATTTCGATACCACTCAGCGGAGGTAACTCCTTAACTTCGCAATAGCCCGTTGCCACTTGTGCAAAACTCACGGAACAATTGCAGTCACGCGGATTTCAATCCGCATCGTTGGAAGTCCAAGAGCCGCGACTCCTACCTGTGTCCAAATTGGGGCATGGTTGGGCATGTAATGGCGATATAGCCTGACCATCACCTCGTTAACCTCTGGGGGAAACCCTCCAACATGGTAAGAATTGATGTGGACAACATGCTCCCAACCCGCACCGGCAGTTGCCAAGGTTCGCTCTACGTTCCGAAACGCCTGAGCAATTTCGTCTGCGAGCGATTCGGGAATTTGCAGATCGTCATCCCAGCCACCTTGTCCTGATGTCTCCACGCGATTGCCAATTTTTACCGCTTGCGAGTAATGCAATTTATTCAGCATATATTCGCCATAACCGGGGGTGACAAAAAACTTTGGTTTATTCATGGTGTTCCTCTGTTCAGTAACGATTGTCGATAAGCGAAGTGAAATCGTAGTAAAAGCGAAAAAATTCACGGTTTTACAGCAATTCTTGATTATCACTCGGCGGACTTTCTGCTTTGCAAGAATACATCCTGACTTTTGCAGATTATTTACGCCGCGCTGCTGGTTTCATCCTTGACCTCGGTTTTGATAACGAAAGCCCTTAACTCGACAATATTATCGCCGCGAAAGCGCCAGACATCGCAGTACGAGTAATGAGTCGCTTTCCCGTCTTCGTCCTTCATTGTGATGTCGCCGAGTGCCGTGACGAAATCACCTTCAGCGATTAAGTTAGCAACCATAAACTTTGGCGGCTCTACGTATGTCGTTGCCATCCATTGGCGAACGGCTTCCTTTCCTTTAAGGGTCTTGTCACCTACAAACGTCCATTCCATGTCGTCGGCGCAGAACGACAAGAATCCTTCATGGTTGCCTTCAGCGATCGCCGCATTTGCCTCTTCTAAGATTGCTTTATTTTTCTCTGACATCTGAATCTCTCCTCTGTTCAATTGGATGCTTTAAGCGATAACTTCGTTAAGCTTTCCTTCGGAACGCTACGCGAACGCTAACGCGGTTGCTCTGCCAATTCCCGATGTTCCTCCAGTAACTAAAGCTACTTTATCTTGCAGTATCATCCTGTTTCTCCTGTTCAATCAATATTGACCTTCAACACACAATCAAAATCCGATCCGTTTAGCAATTACCAACCTCGTAAGGCTGGTTTAATCTTCTGTAAATTTCAGCACGATCTTGCCCCGTGTTCCTCCCTGCTCTAGACGCTGATGTGCCAGAACAACCTGATCCCAAGAAAATACTGAATCAATCACTGGGCGAAGCTGATGACGCTCGATGAGTTTTGTCAAAGCCTCTAATTTTGCTCGGTACTGAGGTGAAAAAACAAAATGAATCGTCAGATTCTTACCCCATGCTTTAAGAAGCGATTGCGGTATTGCAACGTCTACAATGCTTGCAAGCCTACCAAAGGGACGAATGATTTCTAGACTACGCTGAATTGTTTCTTTGCCGATCGTATCTAGAACTAAATCCACACCCAGTCCATTTGTTTCCTGACGAATGACTTCTACGTAATCTTCATTTTTGTAATCAATCACCCGATCTGCACCCAGTTCTGTCACGAAATCTCGGTTTCTAGAACTACACGTCGCAAAAACGTATGCCCCTATCGCTTTGGCGAGTTGAACTGCGATCGAACCCACTCCACCCGCACCCGCATGGATGAGAACTGTTTCACCAACTTGTAG
>NZ_JAUBVE010000117.1:0-11373 GCF_036705715.1 Microcoleus sp. AT3-D2
TATGGCACAGGCACAACGGCTCGCGGGCTATGGTCTAGACGTTTTGAAGAAGCTGTTTAGAATGAAATAGCCCTGCTCTATTGACGCTGAGAAAATTATCGAACCCGTAACTCGTCGGCGGTATTCCCTTGAGGAGTTGGTTGAGGCGATCGCGCCTGAGAATCTTCATAATGAGATTGACAGTGGAGTTGCTATGGGGAACGAAGTGTGGTGACACAATATTGCTATTTGTATGGTGCGTCGCTGTGAGATTTTCCTGCTAGTTGAAATAGCTACGGGGAGCGACGCACCCGAAGGTATTACTGTAGGGAACGAAGAAAGTTTCCTGTCATACTCACCAAATTGTTTGAATAGTAGTTAACGCTTGAATTTTTGCGTCGCGGGTGACTAACGGAAGACTCAAAGATAAAGCAGTGGCGGCAATAATCCTGTCTGGCATATCAGGAACCGTTGCCCTGTCAATTTGTTGAATAGTTGCCGAAATATTGCGATCCAAAGGTGCTAGCATAATCCCCACATTTGGATCGTCCGCAGCATTTAAAACTCGTGTCAGCACCTCGCCTGCCAAACGCCCTCGCTCAATCAAGTAAGCAATTTCTACAATTGTAATTGCGGAAAAGTAGATAAAATTTCCCTCGTTAACCGCTTGTTCTAATGCTATTAATGCTGCTGGCGACAATCTTGGCAGTTCAAAAATGTACCAAATTAGGGTATGGGTATCTGCTACGACTGAGGGCATCAAACAATCTCCCTGGGAAAATTTCCCCACATTTCTTGTCGGGCTTGGGCGATGTCTTCTTCCGTAATATCTACTTTTAAGTCAGCACACAACCCTTTGGCACTCTTTAGCGGTCGTTTAGCCATAGTTTTTTGTTGAAGAAATTCAGCAAAATCTAAAACTTCTTGCTGTCGTTCAGGGGGCAATGCCCGCAACTTATCTAAAACTGCTTGCTCTAAATTCATCGTTTATTGCCCTCCGTAATTACTCTAAAATTATCTTCACGCTTTTACTTACCAAATTCAAAAAATGTGCTGGCAACATACTTACCATATTATAAGGTAAATCCCACAAAAAACTAACGCCTCTTGCATCCTAGTTTGAAATAATATTTTTCGGAGTGGAGTGCGATCGCCCCTAATTTTGTAGGTGCGTCGCTATGAGATTTTCCAGCTATTTGAAATAGCTCAAGGCGACGCACTTTACACTATAGCGATCGCCCCAACCAACTTATCAATCTCCGCCTCAGTTGTAAAATAGTGAACACAAGCCCGCACACAGTCAGGAGAAAGAATTGTCCGTACCATAATTCCCTGTTTCTCCAACAAATCGACAAGCTTTTTGTGCGGCATCCCATTAGTTAATCGAAACGAAACTAAACCAGCTTCCGGCGCAGATGTCCGCAAACATTCCACATCGGGAAGTTCCGACAAACGCTCCCAGAGATACTTGCTCAAACGGCAAATTTCTGCATACCGTTCCTCGATCGTACCCCATTCATGTTGCAGGGCGATCGCACTCCGCAAACCCGCATACAAAGGATAAGCCGAAGTCGCAATTTCATAACGCTGCGATCCAGACTTCCAGCCAAGGACTTTAGCATTAGCATCCGTCACAATTCCGCGCCAACCGATAAACACCGGATGCAAATCTGCCAAAGCTTCCACACTCACATAAAGCCCCCCCAAACCTTCCGGGCCACACCACCATTTGTGACCAGTAAAAGCATAAAAATTAACCCCTGATTCAATCAAATTTAAAGGCAAAACCCCCACAGATTGAGCCGCATCAACTAATACTTTGACTCCTGTTTGATGACACACTTTCACAATCTCAGCCAGAGGCAAAACTTGGCCAGTATTCCACAAAATGTGACTGACAACCAACAAGCGAGTATTTGGCCGCAAACTATCAGCAATCACGGCCACCGGATCACCTTCATTCAAAGTAGCCACCAACGGACAAATCGAAACCTCAATCTTGAAACGGCGCTGAAGTTCCATTACACTAGCTACAATGCCGGGGTGTTCGCAGTCAGAAATCAGCAAATGGTCGCCTGCTTTCCAGTCAATGCCCCACAGCGCAATATTGCAGCCGACGGTGACATCTTCAGTTAGGGCAATGGTTTCAGGAGGTACGGTCAACTCAGATGCGATCGCACGTCGCGTCAGCATCGCCTCCTGAACCACCCAAGCCCCCACCTCCGCCGAAAACGGCCCCCCAAGCTGCACCCGTTTGTAAGCCTCATAAATCGCCTCTAAAGCAGGCTCAGGCAGCGGCCCTTGTCCGCCGTAGTTAAAATAAGCTTTATTGGCCAAAGCTGGGAATTGTTGCCGGTGATTGTCCTTTGTCATTTTTTTTGGGGAATTATTGATAGCGTTAATATTGAATAACTAATGCTGTGAATTTTATACCTTTTGCCTGATACTCTATGCCTTGCGAATACTAAATGTTAATAACTGACAAACTACTACTTTCCTATCAGCGATGCCATCTTCGAGCATTTTTAGACACCTGCGGAGACTGGAAACAACAAGACCCCCCCAGCGACTTTCTGCTGAAACTGATGCGCGACAGCGCGACATACCAACAGCAAGCTTTGGAACACGAGACTTACCAACAACCATATTATCCTAGAGGGGATTGGGAAGCCGGCGCGGCCGCTACATTGAGTTTAATGCAGCAAGGGGTCGATCGCATTTACCGAGGAGTTCTGATCCAGGGCGAATTCGGCAAAACCAACGCCGCAACAACTTCTATGGTAGGAATTGACAATCAATATTTCCCAGAATTGGGCGAAATCCCCGAAACTCCCGTTGATTTTTCATCCTTCAATCTTCCCTCTTCAAACATTACCCTGATTAGCCGCCCCCATTTATTAATCAAACAGCCGGGACAATCAAAATTTGGCAATTGGAGTTATGCGACTGCCGATATTTGGCTTAGCAAGCGACCAAAACTAGAGTATCAAATCATCGCAGCTTTTCACGCACAAGTGTTAGCTTCCATGCAGGGAACAATGCCCGAAAATGCGTGGTTGATGCTGCGAAAAAAAGGGCTTTGGGCGGTGAATCTCTACCAGCGAATGCCTCAGATGTTCGAGATTTTAGACAACTGCATTCAGATGATAGAAAATCGGGATAAACCAGAAGTGTTTATTTCCCGGCAAAAGTGCAATCTTTGCGGTTGGTATACTATCTGTCACGCCGAAGCCGAATCTATTAAACATCTTTCGTTATTGCCGGGAGTTACTGCCAGCCGCTATGCTAGACTAAAAACTCTCGAAATTACTGATGTTGAAGCTCTCGCTAATGCTAGTTCCGCAATGCTTGCTGAGTACCCAGAATTCCCCGACAGAGTTGCTTTTGATGTGGTGCAGCAAGCTCAATCGCATTTGCTAAATCAACCGCTGTTGCGGGAAGAAGGAAGAAGGAAGAAGGAAGAAGGAAGTTCGGCAACGGATTCTGTAACGGATGTAACGGATGTCAGTCCGATGTCCGTCGGAAGAGGGAAAAAGGAAGAAGGAAGGCACGACACGGATTTTGACAGGGATACACGGATTAACCATCGAGAAGAACGTAGAAGTGAGAATTCCGAAGAACTTAACTCATCTGAAATAGTACCAGATATTGTAGACAATATATTGAATTACATCGCAGTTGAGGAAGTAAAAATTAGAGAAAATAAACCTGCCACATCTTCTATACCTGCGCCAATTCTCCGCAGCAAACCAATTCCCTATTCTCAATCTGTCTTTTTGCCGATCGCCCCAATCGAACTCTACTTTGACATTGAAGCGGAACCCGAGTTAAACTTAGATTACCTCCACGGAGTCTTAGTTGTTGACAGGTACAACAATACAGAAAAATTCCACGGTTTTTTAGCAGAATCAGCAGCAGAGGAAGGTGCAATCTGGGAGCAATTTTTAGAATTAATGTGGGCTTATCCCATTGCTCCGATTTTCCACTTTTGCGACTACGAAGTCAAGACTTTTAAGCGGCTGGCTAAACTTTACAATACTCCAGCTTATTTGTGGAAACCCGTGCTGAAACGGTTTGTAGATATTCACAAACAAGTAACGCAAAAAGCGATTATGCCAGTGGAAAGTTACGCACTCAAACCAATTGCGCGCTGGCTGGGTTTTGACTGGCGAGATGCTAAGGCTAATGGTGCTCAGTGCGTCTGCTGGTACGACGATTGGCTCAAAACTGGCGATCGATCGCTCTTGGAGGCGATCGTCCGCTACAATGAGGACGACTGTCGCGCTACTTATGTGGTTAAAGATTGGTTGACTAATTTTTTGCTAAATCAGAAACAGTGATTTTATGATTAAACGAACCGCGAAGGCGCAAAGGGCGCGAAGTTAGAAAGAGAAGAAGATAGTAAAATGCGAAAATCAGCAAAAATAATTATATTTATTTCCTGTTTTTTGATAGCAGCAACTGTGGCAATTTTGATAAATCTGTCAGTTCAATCTTTCGCCCTTACCAAAATAGATTTTATTGGTAGAGCAATATTTCCTACTGGTTCTCCGTTTCAGGGGACGGAGATTGGCGGACTTTCGGGGATTACTTACGATGCCGAAAAACAAGTTTATTATGCCATTTCGGATGACCGCAGCAGCAAGAGTCCGGCGCGTTTCTATACTCTCAAAATAAATTTGAAATCGGGTAAATTGGAAAAAGACAACATTGAATTTACTGGTGTCACTACTTTATTAGATGAAAAGGGCGAAAGTTTTCCGAGTTTAAGTTTAGATCCAGAGGGGATAGCTTTTGCGGGCAATAGCGTGTTTGTTTCTTCGGAGGGAGATGTCGATCGCCAAATAAATCCTTTTATCAAAGAGTTTTCCCTTGATGGTAAACTCCTGAAAACGCTGCCAATTCCTGAACTATTTTTGCCCGACGACAAGGGCAGTAAAGGCATCCGCAACAATCTATCATTTGAAAGTTTAACTTTAACGCCCGATCGCAAATACCTATTCACCGCTACCGAAAACGCCTTGGTTCAAGATGGCGCCGTAGTTTCCCTGGAAACCGGGAGTCCGTGCCGGATTTTGCGCTACGATGCGGTGAGCGGCAATCCAGAAGCATCGTTTCTCTACATCACCGAACCGCTACCCGCTGGCGCGAATCCTGTGGGAAAATTAACTAGCAACGGTTTAGTGGATTTGTTGGCGATCGACGATAAGCGCTTGCTGAGTTTAGAGCGTGCTTTCTCCCTGGAAACCGGCACAACTATCAGAATTTTTGAGATTTCTCTGGAAAAGGGCGATCGTATTGAAGCACTCGAAAGCCTCAAAAGCCGTCTCAGCGAGGTTTCTCCCGCTCAAAAACGCCTGCTGCTGGATTTGGAAACGCTGAAAATTCCCCTAGACAACATTGAGGGGTTGACATTTGGCCCCGCCCTGGCGGATGCTAGCAGAGCTCTGATTTTGGTGAGCGACAACAACTTCAGTCCCCTGCAAGAGACTCAAATTTTGGGCTTTCAAATAAAAGTTCAAAAAACCTCTTGACAAAAGGTGAAGTTATAGGCATAATAGAAATTGTGCCTGAAAAAACGGCAAAACGAGGGACAGTAGTTCAATTGGTTAGAGCACCGCCCTGTCACGGCGGAAGTTGCGGGTTCGAGCCCCGTCTGTCCCGTTCTCTCGTAAATAGAAAGTTTAAACCTTTCATAAATCTCTTTCTAAATTGAGTTCGTTTGTAGTCAGGACTTCAGTCCTCCTGCGGAGAAAAAAGGACTAAAGTCCTGACTGCGAATCTTATGATATTTATATAGCAGGACATGATTAAGGAGCGGGAAAATATGACCGTTACAACCATTAACCCCTCACCGGAAAAAACTACACAACGGGTAGTATTATCTAATATCAGTTGGCAGACTTACGAAAGCTTATTAGCAGAAGCGGGAGACAAGAGATCCTCGCGATTTTCATATTCTCAAGGAGTCTTAGAAATTATCATGCCATCCGACTTGCATGAAACTATTAACTGTTTACTCAAACGGATTGTTACAGCTTTGACTGAGGAGTTGGACTTGAAGATTAAGGGATTTGGTTCGACGACTCTCAACCGTGAAGATTTAGAACAAGGTGCAGAACCGGATTCCTGTTTTTATATCCAAAATGTCGATCGCATTCTAGGGAGAAGGCTTGACATCTCAACCGCTCCTCCCCCAGACTTGGTAATTGAAGTTGATATTACCAGTCCTTCTTCTAATCGATTTGTAGTTTACACACAGCTAGAAATCCCTGAAGTTTGGCGGTATCGGGGACAAACTGTACAAATTTATCAATTGCAAAATCGGGAATATATTACCTGCGATCGCAGTCCGACATTTCCCATCCTTTCTGTAGCAATGCTCAATCAATTCTTGCAGATGGCAGAAACTCAAGATGACAATGCCATAATTCGGTCTTTGCGTCAATGGGCAAACGAGCAGTTGCGATCGCCCGAAAATGAGCAATAATATTTAACTTAATTTAACTAATTCCTTTCTCCCACCGACGATCGACTCCCAGCAGCGCTCAAAGGTGCGAGGAAAGAAAGGGTCGGGCGATCTGATATGTCAAAACCAGGAAGATGGGGACGAGAATCGGAATAGCAACTAGCAATCCCCATTTGCCAAACCTAAGTTTTTGACCGTCCGATTTGAACAGGAAAATCACAGCGGCAATTCCCATAAGTATCCAGAGACCACCGAAGCCCATGAAGACTGTATAGCCTGCATCTTGCATTTTTTTTGACCTTTAATAGCAGTCCATCTTTAATGTTAGTTGCAGTCTGTTTCTGCGGACATCTTCTGATAGGGCGATCGAACTTATTAAATATGACTCATTTCGAGTTGGGTTGGCAGCGGCCCTGACTTTCGCACTCGATCCGCTGAGTTCGATCGCTCATAATTGTTGCTAAATCCGGCCTTCCCGTCAGCTTCAGCCGCCAGTCAGCCCAAATTCCGTACAGCCAATTGGCGAGCGCCCCGATCACTGGTAACTTAGTCACAGCATAAACCCAGCCCATACCTAAAATCTCGTAGGTGCGGCGAAAAACCTCCACATTTTTAACCGTCGTACCGTCGGGTAATATCGCGTGAATCCGACCCATCGCCGTTTCGTAGTCGATTCCGCCGTGGGCCTGGGGGTTGTAGCCATCCTCCGCGATATCCACAAACGACACTAAACCTCGCCCCGCGTCGCGTTTTTTCAAGAAATTAACCTCCCGCACGCACAGAGGACATTCACCGTCGTACAGCAACTCAATCTGCCAAGCAGCCGCAACAGACTCGGGTGAGGGCGCAACAGATTCGGAAAACTCGGTTTTAGCAGCAGACATAGGGAAATATATTTTAATGTCGTCGATCGCACACAAACATTTTACAAGGATAAATATTTATCAGGTGAGCCTTGGGTACTCCTAAAGCAGTTATTTGTGCTGTGAAAAATAGTCCCAAAGGTGAATCCAGTCTTGGCCGCCCGCAATGCTAATATCATCAAGATGCCTTCTCGTGCCTTGCCGGAGACTTTCGCCCGATCGCTCGTTAGCTTTCGCGATCCTTCGGAAAGCCCTTGAAGACGATCGCCTATGATCAAACAATTCGAGGCAAAGCACCTGCCAAGCACAACTGTTAATTCGGCAACAAAATATAATAAAATTTAAAGTCTTAAACATCAGCTCTTCCCCCAACCAGCAAATCGCCCAATCTAAAAGCAAAAATCTACATGAATGTCAGAGTCCGTCTAGCCCCCAGTCCCACCGGAAACCTACACATCGGTACCGCCAGAACCGCCGTATTCAACTGGCTGTTTGCCCGCAACCAAGGCGGCCAATTCATCCTGCGGGTAGAAGACACAGACGTAGAACGTTCTAAAAGCGAATACACCGATAACATCCTCGAAGGCCTCACCTGGCTGGGTATGAACTGGGACGAAGGCCCGAGTTTTCAGTCCCAACGTCTGGAAATATACCGCCAAGCAGTCCAAACCCTTCTCGACAATGGACTCGCCTACCGCTGCTACACCACGTCGGAAGAACTCGACCAAATGCGGGAAGAACAAAAAGCCAACAAACAAGCCCCCCGCTACGACAACCGGCACCGCAACTTGACAAGCAAAGAGCGCGCAGCTTTTGAAGGCGAAGGGCGACAAGCTGTGATTCGGTTTATCATCGACGACGATCGCACGATTTCTTGGAACGACATGGTACGCGACACCGTAACCTGGAAAGGTAGCGACCTCGGCGGCGATATGGTAATTGCCCGTGCATCCAGCGGCGGCGTCATCGGCCAACCCCTCTACAACCTCGCCGTAGTTGTCGATGACATAGACATGGGCATCACCCACGTCATCCGCGGCGAAGATCACATCGGCAATACTCCGAAACAAATATTGCTCTACGAAGCTTTGGGCGCGACAATCCCAGAATTTGCCCACACGCCACTGATTTTAAACTCCCAAGGACAAAAGCTTTCTAAACGCGACGGCGTAACCTCGATTTCTGACTTCAAAGATATGGGCTACCTGCCCGAAGCTTTAGTTAATTACATGACTTTGCTCGGTTGGACTCCGCCGGATTCAACGCAGGAAATATTTACACTGTCGGAAGCAGCAGAATTATTTACATTTTATCGAGTCAACAAAGCCGGTGCAAAATTTGATTGGGATAAACTCAATTGGCTGAACAGTCAATATCTGCACAAAATGCCAGTGCCGCAATTGACAGATTTGCTGATACCTTATTGGTGGCAGAAAGGCGGTTATGAGTTTGACTTGGAGGCAGACCGCCCCTGGCTCGAACAAATAGCTGCTTTAATCGGCCCGAGTCTCGTTCGCTTAACCGATGCTGTGGATATGTGTAAGGTTTTCTTCTCCACCACCGTGGAATACGAAGAAGAAGCACTCGCACAGTTGCAGCAAACAGGGGCTGCACAGGCTTTACAAGCAGTTGTAGAAGCGATGGAAAGTCATTCGTCCCTGACATCAGCGGAAGCTCAGAAAATCACTAAAAAGCTCAGTAAAGAGAAAAATCTTAACAAAGGGCTAATTATGCGATCGCTCAGAGCCGCTCTGACAGGTGCAATGCACGGCCCCGACCTGATAGAATCTTGGGTAATCCTTCACCAGCGAGGAACGGCTAAAACCCGTTTGCTTGATGCCATTAGCAACTTGAATTTGCCTGGTGTTGGTGTCGCGGACGAAACTCCTACCCCAGAACAACCACACGCAGAAACAGTCGCCGAAAGTTCTGCTACAGAACAGTCAGCAGTGGAGGTTTCAAAAGTCGAAACACCGACTATTGAAACAGTCGAAACCCCGGTTGTTGAACCATCAGCAGCAGAGGTTTCAGAAGTGGAAAAACTTGCGATCGAAACAGTCGAAACGCCGACTGTCGAACAAGCAGTGGAAGTTACAGCAGTCGAAATACCGACTACAGAAACAGGCGAAGTGTCGGCTCTTGAACCAACCGACGGGGAGGTTGCAGCAGTCGAAATACCGGCTCTTGAAACAGTCGCAGCAGCAGTTGAAATACCTGCCGCCAACCAGCAAAAAACTATTGCGAGTGGAGAAATGACTTCATCAAACGAACCAGAAACAACCGTTATCATCACCGAAATTCCTGCCGGAAATGAAGCAGACAGTTCCAGCAATACCACAAAAGTCATAATTACCGACGAACCGCCAAGTCAGACCCAGCAGATCAAAGAACAAATTATCGCAATTTTGTCTGAGTTTCCCGCTTACATCGGCAGCTTTTACGAACAGTACAAAAGTCCCCTGACTGTTGTCGGTGTAATTTTAGCCTCGATTGTCTCTTTGAAAGTGCTTTTGGGCGTAATAGACGAACTCAACGACATCCCCCTGCTAGCACCCACATTCGAGCTAATTGGTATTGGATACGCCGGGTGGTTTATCTACCGCTATTTGCTGCGATCGTCCAACCGGCAACAATTAGCTCAAGAAATTCAAGCATTGAAAGAACAAGTTTTCGGCAAAAAGTCCTAAACTTTTGCTGGTAATTTGTTGAATTTGTGCCCGACACTGATAACTTTAAATAAGTTGTTGGTGTCGGATTTTTTTGTAGGAATGGGCGATTGAAATCGCTGAGTTTACGGGAAAACAAACGAAGTCTGCCTACGCGAACTAATGGTTAATGGCTAATTCTTTGGCCGAGTGCGCCACCAGACGATCGCAGCAGATCCAAGGGCGATCGCACAACTCAAAACAAAGGAAAATACAAACGGATACCACAGGATTAAGGGTGCGGGGACGTGGTTTTGTCCCAGCGTCTCGAAGAGTTTGTCTGTGCCGCTTGATGCTGCAATTCCTCCGGCTGCTAAACCGACACCGATCGCCTGTATTGTGCTTTATAGGCGATCGTCTCGATTTTTCTCTGCTAATTCGCTCTTGCGGAGTTCTATTTGATTGGCGCGATCGCTCCGGGCTTGTTCTATTTCTACTCTCCCTCGGATGAGGCGATCGCTTGTTCGATTAAGCCTGTGCCGTGTCGGAAATATCCTAAGTCGCCTGCTATTTGCGATCGCATATATGGAGCAGTTTTTCTACTGAAGTGATTTAATATATAGCGTTTCTCATAAAGATGAAGTACAATAACAGCAGTGAGTAAACCAATTCCTCATATAGCAATCCTAAATCATTTGTGAATTTCTTACTCCCTCCCCGCAGGTTCGGGGAGGGTTGGGGTGGGGTAAAAAATTCACGACTCCTGCAAGGATTGCTATATTTTATTTTTATCTTCAGATACACGAGGATAAATTTAATTCCCGATCCGTGTTCCTCAGCGCTTTAACAAAAATTTTTAAATTGTCAAGTCGCACGATCAAGCGACACTGATTTGAGTTAACTCAAATGAGTGTCACCAGAAAAAGCGACTGTTAACCAACCGCGACTGGCAGTTATTCATAGATATAGCCACGGAAAAACAGAAACAAAATTTTCCGGCTAAATAACCCAAGCTAAAAGTTAAATTACTCGCACAAAAACATGGAAGTTTCCACCTTTGAAATCCTCACCGCACCGATCGCACCTGTGATGGGCATCCCTCCACAACTCATCCCAGTGGCTCGTCGAATCGTTCAGGGATATTTTCTCACCATCTCCAATCTCGAAGCGATCGACTTGCGATATCGGATTGAGTTTACCATCAGCTTACCCGTGCCGGCAGATCCTAATAAAATCTTGCTCAACAACGCTTTCTTAGTTGTTGACGTTGAAGGCACTAACATCGAGGTACCTCTGACTCAGCAGCCTGGGAAACCGAAGGTATATCGCGCATTTTTCACCAGGGTAAACGCATCTAAATTAATTTGACAAACACCTAAATTTGTGCATTACTAAATAACTAAAAAAAACTTTTAAA
>NZ_JAUBVE010000118.1:0-10264 GCF_036705715.1 Microcoleus sp. AT3-D2
ATTTCAGCCTAAAAGCGTTTGGCTTCCAAGTTTTCACAACTGATAAAGAAATCCGACCGACATCTGCGGAATGTGGGGTATAACGGATGTAACGGATGTCAGGAAGTTCGGCAACGGATTGTGTAACGGATGTAACGGAGGTCAGTCCGATGGAAGTAGGAAGAAGGAACAAGGGAAATACAGTCAGAGCAATATTTTCAGCGATCAAAAATGTCCTAACCTTCTTGCCAGTTACTCTAAAATAAGAGAAAGAAGTCATTAGTCATTAGTCATTAGGGAAAATTCCCCATTAACAATGCCCAATGCCCAATGCCCAATTTCCTATGCCCTATCCCCAATTCCCAATTACCAATTCCCAATTTTAATTTATCACCTCAAATACTACCAATCTGCTCAGCCACAGCGGTTGATTGGCCTCCACACCTTCGGGGCGCCCCTTAGTAGAAGCAACTTGTATTCTGTTGCCATTTATCCCTTGTCTAACCAAAATATTTTTCACATTTGTCGCCCTTTCCAGTGCCAACTTTTGATTTTCTACCGGAGTGCTTTTAAAATCGCTGTAGCCCACTATCCTTAAATTCTTCGTGCGATTTTTCTCCATATATTCCTTGACTTTGCTAAGCTTTTGTGCTACGTCTTTCGCCTGCAAACTTGCAGAACCTGCACCGAAATACACGCGAACTGGCATTATTATCTTTGGTGGCGGTGGAGTTCCTATTATCACTGTATTTGTTACAGACTTCACTCCCGGAATTTTCTCAAAAGCTTGAGTTATTTTCTGAGCATCTGGCACTTTGCTTACGCTGCCTGCAACGGCGACTTTTCCCTCTGCATAGCGAGCTGAGATATTAATGCTTTCTACTTTATTCAAAAGAGCTGCTGTCCGCTTGATATCGGCTTCCACTAAAACTGGATCGGGAGGTACTTCAACGGCTATAATTTTATTTTCAATTCTTGATTGAGGAGCCGCTTGCTGAGCGATTTTTTCCGCTTTCAATCGCAGATTTTGATTCGGCACTCGTCCCGAAATCTGCAATAATTTATCTTTAACATCTGCCACGATACGATAAACCGATAACTCTGGAGCAGATTGTAATGCTAAATTCGTATCTGCTTCTAAGCTCGCTTCAACTCCGCTGCGGTATTGATGAATTCCCCAAGGTACGCCAATTAAACCTAACGCTGCCAAACCGATAATGGGTAAAATTGGAAGTTTAGGAGATTTAGCTTTTACCTCTGTATCGATTAATTTTTGCAATTTCGAGTTGACTTCGGGTGGCACAGTTGCTGGATCGCCGTTAAATGACTGAATTTGAGTTCCGTATTCTTGCACAATATTGTTGAATATCGATCGCATTTTATACTTAAACCACTGGCGGGTTTCTCCTTGCATGACTACTGCTAGATAACACGAACCCGCCACTTCCAGTACGATGGTAGATGTGCCGTATTCTATAGCATCAATCTCTGCAATATTTCCCGATTGAGATATACAATCGTTGACAAAAGCCCGAATAGCAGTCAGCATCCCCGCTACCATCTCTGATTCTAGCTGTTCGCGTTCAGACTTCTGCACTGCGGAAATTACTAAGCCCGATTTTGCTTGAATTAAAAAGACAGCTTTAACACTCAGTGGTGTTGTTTCTTTCATCAGCAATTCTGCTTCAGAAATCCCCTGTAATTTGGCTTTAATTTTGCGACTAATCGCCTCTGGACTTAAAGATGCTTCGAGTTTTTCATTAATCTCCCGCATCATCTCGGCGATGTATTTTAAAATCGTGCTGCCGATGATCGGATAAAGCGCATCCGACATTGCTTCTCGCTTGAGATGAATTTGCTGTTTGATCGCAGTGGCAATTTCCGGCGCGATCGCCATTGCAATTTCATCCGGCGATTCACTCATTCTGTGGCTGATTCCCACAGTCAGAGCCGGGGATATGGCTACTCCCATCGATTGTCGATTTTCTCTGGTTTTGGTATTAATTATTTCATCAATTATCGGAGCTATGGTTTCGACAAATGATTGTCTCGACTCATTAATGGTTTGGATCATCATTTCGGGAAACATGATTTTAATTCTGGCGAGTAATTCTTCCCGATCGCCTCCCCATTCAGCATCAGTAATTTTGCGATCGAGTTCCCCTACTTTATCGTTGAGTCTGTAATTATAACTTACAACTTCATCTAACAATGGTAAAATAGATTCGATTACCGACTTTTGTAGTTGAGCGTGATGGCTAACCATCAGCTCGTCAATCAAAGGTTTCAGTAAATCTGTAAACAAGTCTGTCGATTCATAAATTCGGTGTTCGATCGCCACAATCTGTTGTTCGATCTTCCCCAGTCTTTGATCAATCCTTTTATTCTGAATGATGGCATCGACAGCGGGGGCGATCGCAGATTCTATCTCTAGCTTTGCTTCCCCGATGTTTCGAGACAGCATCTCTACAATCACTGGCATTATTCTTGCCATCAACCCTTCTATCTCGGCTAAAACTTGCTGCTGAACTTCGACAATCTTAGTTTCATTATTTAATATTTGTGCTGCTATACCGCTGTTTTGAATAGCCGTGTTTACACCAGGTGCGATCGCCTCTCTCACCTCTAACTTTGTCTCCTCGATTTTCCGGTTCAGCGACTCAATAATTAACGGCATTAACCTTGCCATTATATCTTCGGGCTGAGTCTTTTGCTGTCGTTGAAGATTATTTAGTCTACTTTCTACGTCGCTCAATTTGCCTTGAACTTCTCTTTGAAGAATTGCTGATTCTATCAAAGGTTGGATCGTCGCTGCTACTTGTAATTTTGATTCATCGATTTTCTGATTCAGCAAATCAGTTATTGCCGGCATTAGCATCGCCATTATCTCTTCTGGCTTCTGAGTTGGCGACTGTTGCGTAGCCAGTCGGCGTTCGATGATGCTCAATACTTTTTCTTCTATTTCTACCCAAGCTATTCTTACCTGTACTGAGGGGGCAACAGCTTCTACAACCTCTAACTTTAATTCACTAATTTTGCGGTTCAGCAAATCGCTAACTACTGGTACTAGCTGCTTGATTAAATCTTCCGGTTGCTGCTGGTAACGCTGCTGAATATTTGCAACTCTATCTTCAATTCTTACTACCTGTTCTTCAAGTCCGTTTTGATTGTGAATTACTTGATTGACTCTCGGTGCGATCGCCGAAGCTACCTCTAACTTAGACTCCTCTACCTTACGGTTGAGCAGATCGCCCACTACTGGCATCAGCCGTTGGATTAAGTGTTCTGTATTCGGCAGTGGCTGCTGGTTCAAGTTAGCAATTTGATTTTCCCAATCTGCTAATTTTGCCTCCAACTCGATCGGATTAATTTTATTATTGCTCGCGAGTTCGATCGCCTTTTTTAATTCAGACTTCAACTCGTCTAATTCTTCTCTCACTAATTCAGGAATTAACGGCTTCAGTAAAATCATCAACTCTTCTGGTTGAGACATCAGCTTCTCAAAATTTTCCAACCTTTGTTCCACGCTCAAAACATTACTGTAAAATTCCGGTAAATCCCTTTCAAACAGTAGTTGCTGCAACCGCTTAAACTCCTCTACGGCTTGTTCTAATTCTTCTTCCGACGGCCGAGTTTTTTTAGCTACTTTCCCCGCTATAGATAAATCGGGTTCCTCATTACTTTTTTCTCGTCTTTGAGATGGAATCTCTTCATCGTTAGTTAATACTTCCGGTACAATACTGGGTGATTCGATCCGGAAAGACAGTTGTTGTTGACGCCGATTTTCCTCATCCTCTAATCGCTGAACCGACTTTTCCGAAAGCGGTAATTTCAGCTCGCTTGGCTCTTTTTGGGATTTTTTTAATAACTGAAATTCAGTCAGTATGGTTAGCAATTCCTGAAGTTGCTCTCCCGCTTTAGAACTTGCCAGAGTTGCATCAGAAACCTCTTTTTCTGACTGATATATTTTGCCTGAATTATCATTAAATGCTGCCATACTGCCCTACCCAAATATGATTTTTGCCTATCGAAGGAAATTACCAGCTTGCTTGCCGCCTCACCCCAGCGAAAATCAATAGGAATGACACTATTTTTCTAAGCGTCAGGCGTACTAAAGCTATCGCCCTATTTTAACTGCTGTTCTGCGACTAGCCAACTGGGCCGCCAACTGCAATGCTGCCTTCATGCTGGAGGCATCCGCAATCCCTTGACCTACAATATCAAAAGCTGTGCCGTGATCCGGAGAGGTGCGGACAAAAGGCAAGCCAATTGTAGTGTTGACTGCTTGATCGAAAGCCATCAATTTTACTGGAATCAACCCCTGGTCGTGGTACATTGCCAAGTAACCGTCGTGAGCTTCCTTGGCTAAACCGTACCAAACTTTAGCCGGTTTTACCCACAGGGTATCGGGGGGGACTGGCCCGTCTAACTGCACTTGAGGAAAGCGATCGCGCTGCGTTTCCAGCCAAGGTATCATCCAGTCTTGCTCTTCATTTCCCAGTTTGCCATTTTCGCCGCTGTGAGGATTTAAGCCAGAAATCGCAATTTTCGGTCTTTCCAGCCCAAAATCTTCCCGCAAACACTCTACCAGCAATTCTAGTTTTTCGCTCAGCAATTCTGGAGTCAAAGCATCGGGGACTTGACGCAGGGAAATATGTGTGGTAGCGAGTAAAGTTACGAGCGTCCAGCCACTGTGTGGAGATGTGGCGGCAAACAGCATTCCGAACCGCTGCGATTTTGCCCTTTCTGCGAGGAGTTCTGTTTGTCCGGGATAATTGTAACCGGCTGCCTGCCAGCAAGTTTTGGAAATCGGGCCTGTCACAATGGCCGAGAATTCGCCGGCGATGGTACGGGCGATCGCACTTTCCATGTAAGCAAAGCTAGCCGCCCCGCTAGCTGCACTCCCGACACCGGGGACTATTTCGCCCCACTTGTTGTCTGGTTCGATATCAATAATATTTAATGTTTCGGGATTTGCCGCTTTTGCTGCTGGATTGCTCGATCGCAACTTATCGTAAGTTTGCTGCAAAACTCTCCTAGAACCTATAACCGTTACCCTCAAACCAGCAGTGGGATCTGCCAAGGCCTTGAGAATCACTTCCGGGCCAATTCCCGCCGGATCTCCCAGAGTTACAGCTAGTTTTGATTCCCGATCGAGACTCAAGGCAGTTTTCTCCAACAAAATACAGGAATTTCGGCACTGAAATTTTAGCATTCATGTACCTGGTTGCCCCAAATTATATTATCTTTATTTAATGCGATCGCCCAATTGGACTTATCAAATTATGAATCCTGAAATTTTCAATGCAGCCTTTTTGTCCTTTTCCCTAATTTTCGTGGGTATAGGTGGAGGCTTCCTCCTGCTCAAATTGCAAGGCGGCGAAGAATAAGTTTTTTTAACCAATCCTTCAGAAGCCTTATACCTTCTGCCTTCTAGAGTCTACTTGCTGCCGAAAGCAAGCCTTCTGGCGAATATCTCAAGCCTAAAATGAGAAAATTTCAGGTTTTTGTTAAGTTTTTTATATAAACTTAACAAAAACCTGATACCATCTTATTGAAAGTTTAAGATTCATAATTAATCCCTAGATGACTTTATTGATTTTAGGTGCCACCGGCACTCTCGGCCGCCAGATAGCCCGCCGCGCCCTAGACGAGGGCTACCAGGTGCGCTGTTTAGTCAGAAGTTACAGAAAAGCTGCCTTTTTGAAAGAATGGGGCGCTGAACTCGTACCGGGGAACCTTTGCCAGCCAGACAGTCTGCCTCCGGCCCTAGAAGGCGTCACTGCTATTATCGATGCAGCAACAGCCAGTGCAGCCGATTCTGTCAGCATCAAAAGAGTAGACTGGGACGGAAAAGTATCGCTGATCCAAGCAGCAGCAGCAGCAGGCATCAAGCGTTACATATTCTTTTCCTTTCTCGACGCGGAGAAATATCCCCAAGTCCCCTTGTTGGAAATCAAGCGCTGTACCGAATTGTTCTTAGCAGAATCGGGTTTAGACTACACAATCTTGAGACCTTGCGGCTTTTTGCAAGGACTGCTGAGCCTGTATGCAATGCCGATTTTGGACAATCAGGCAGTCTGGCTGCCCAACAAGCCATCCGCCCTTGCCTACATGAACACTCAGGACGTTGCTAAATTTGCCGTCCGAGCCCTTTCCGTTCCCGAAACCGAGAAAAAAAGCTTTCCGGTGGTGGGAAATCGCGCTTGGGATGCTGAAGAAATCGTGCGGTTGTGCGAACGGCTGTCAGGGAAGCAAGCCAAAATTACGCGCACCCCAGACGCCTTGTTGCAGGCTACTCGTCAATTTGCTAAGTTCTTTCAGTGGAGTTGGAACGTAGCTGACAGATTGGCTTTTTCAGAAGTTTTGGCAGCCGGAAAACCCTTGAAAGCTCCGATGGATGATGTTTACAGTGTCTTCGGAATCGATCCCAAAGAAACTACTACTTTGGAGTCTTATCTGGAAGAATACTTTAATCTGATTCTGAAGAAGCTCAAGGAAATAGAGTACGAGCAGCTTAAAACTAAAAAACGGAGTAAACAAAAAATGCCCTTTACATTTTAAAGTGCCGAAAGCTGGGATTATATACAACGACGTTAAACCTGTGGCTTGTCGCATCGCCGCAGAGTTGGAAGAAAAGCTGACTGCCCGCGGCTGGGATGTTTGCTCGGTTTCTGGTTCGGGAGGAATTCTGGGCTATTCTAGCCCCGATCGCCCCCTGTGCCACACTCAGATCGAACAACTCGTCCCCCCCGGTTTTGACAGCGACATGGAGTTTGCAGTGGTTTTGGGCGGCGACGGTACGGTGCTGTCGGCATTTCGCCAAGTAGCTCCTATTGGAGTGCCGCTGCTGACTGTCAATACCGGTCACATGGGCTTTTTAACAGAAACTTACCTGAACTTGCTGCCGCAAGTTTTGGAAAAGGTAATCGCCGGAGAATACGAAATAGAAGAAAGATCAATGCTGGCGGTGCGGCTGTTTCGAGAAAACGACTGCCTCTGGGAAGCCCTTTGTCTCAATGAAATGGTGCTGCACCGGGAACCGCTGACTTGTATGTGTCATTTTGAAGTGGCGATCGGCCAGCACGCCTCTATTGACATTGCCGCAGATGGAGTCATCATCGCGACTCCGACAGGATCGACAGCTTACGCCCTTTCAGCCGGTGGGCCAGTCATTATTCCCGGAGTGCCGGTGTTGCAGTTGCTGCCTATTTGCCCGCATTCAATGGCTTCGCGGGCTTTGGTGTTTTCCAACACTGAGCCGGTCAAGATTTTGCCGGCGAGTCCAAACCGCCTGGTAATGGTGGTAGACGGTAACGGCGGATGTTACGTTTTGCCCGAAGATTGGGTTCATGTCGAGCGAGCTCCGTACCCAGCCCGCTTTATTCGGGTGCAATCTTTTGAGTTTTTCCACATTTTGCGGGAAAAATTGGGCTGGGGCTTGCCTCACATTGCTAAACCGAGTTCCGTTGAGTTGCCTTGATAGTTGTTGGTAATGAGCGGAGGGCTAAAGTCCCGTCCTTTTAGGGCGGCTTTTTCTTTGTTTTTGGGCAGGATAAAGTTTGATCGGAATCTCCTACGGAATCCTTAATTCTCGATCGAGATTCCGAATCATCTCCAAACTCAGGCAGCGTTTATGATAGATGTATTCTCGTACTTCTGGGAGTTTAAACCATGTCTCTCGCTGAGTTAATACCTTTGGTGAACAATCTGAGCCAGTCAGACAAATTATCACTCTTCAAACTCCTAGCAGTGCAAATCCCAGACGCTGAACTACAAGTCATCTTTTCTGCATCAGAGTATCCGGTTCGATCGCTCTACGATGCAACGGAAGCGGCAAACATTATGATGCAGATGATTCGAGACGATCGAGAGGCATCTACTCATGCCTAGTTCGATCGAGTTTCCCTTTTCTGACGATGAAGCATTACCCACGATTCCCATCACTCTGATTCATGCAGGCTTTTCTGTCTCGGCGAATGCACTGCTAGATACTGGGTCTGCGGTCAATCTATTACCTTATGACATTGGTCTGCAATTGGGTGCAATTTGGGAGGAACAAACTGTCCGCTTGCCATTGGCTGGAAATCTGGCAACGGTTGAGGCGCGGGGTGTATTTGTAGATGTTCAAATTGGGAATCTGGAACCCGTTCGCCTAGCATTTGCTTGGGCACAAGCCTCTCAGGTTCCATTAATTCTCGGGCAAACCAACTTCTTTCGAGAATTTGATGTTTGTTTTGTGCGATCACGAGGCACGATCGAAATTATTCGCTTCTAATAAGCATCGATGCAGAACTCGGAGTTTTATTTAGCTTAACTCTCGATCGAGCTTCCGAATCATCTCCAAAGTCAGGCAGCGTTTGCGAGATAGCGTTAGTACACAGGGACATTTTGGTTTAACATCCCACCCATTACCTATGCCCCATTCCCTAAACCACCGCTGCGATCGAGAAAATCAGTAATCTCCTGTTCATGGGTATGCTCCTACACTTTGAATTTTTTACAACTTCAATCCAACGGCAGCCCGACTTTTATCAATAAGCCGGGAATACAACAAATTGAACAGCACCCTTTAGGAGTTTATATTTTTTCCACAATAAATACAATGTTTTTACGTAAATTCATTAAATCTTTACAATGTATTTGATTACAACTAACTCATGATTATCAACTATACCCTAACCAAGATTTAGCGGGCTAACGTTCCCGCTCACCGGACGCAGATGAACTTTGCATCTCACCGATAACTCGACTTCGTTCCGGTGCAGCGGGATTGTTATGCTGTGCCAACTTCAACTTTCACCAAAGAACTCTAGAATCCTATCCATAAAGTTCTGCTTCCAAACTTCTTGTACTCTCTCAACCAGCCAATCATCTAAACTATTAATTTGGCTACCATATTGGTCAAGTACATCATCTCTGTAGCCATGCCCTTGACCCCACCTATTTTGAGCATAATCCCAAAATTCATTAGAGTAAGTTTGGGGAGCAAGACTATCTTTGATACAGCAGCAAATTTCTTGCCCGATCTCAATAATAAATTTCTCAAAATATTCATCTATTTGTTCGCTTAAAATTTTCATGACGGGTTTAAGCCCTGATTGTTCTGAGGCATGTTTCTCAACCAACTCAACAGCACCTATAATCTCTGCCTTTGACTCACGAAGCCTGTCCCTAAGTAATACTTCTGCAACAGTAGAACCATCGAAATAAATATCTATATCTCGCAGATCATAGGTGCCAAACCTATTATTTATTGCACGAAAAACCATCACATGATAGCTTTTAAGATGATTCTTATATCTATTCTCAAAATTACTCAAAAACTCTGTCTTTTCATGAGACTCAATAGTTTTTTTTAGATCGTTTATTAATTTTTCCTCTTGGGGGCTTAATCCTCCTCCACTTTTGATGACTTGAAAAATGTCTTCATAATTTTTTGCTTCTTGAAGTAAGGCTCTCTCTCTTCTAGAAATTAAATCATTGATAGCATCTAACAGTTCAATTCTTGCATCAGAAACATCATCCTTTTCATACTGAGGTTTCAGGATATGTTCCTCGTCGTAGAACTGAAGAGCATCATAGAAGAAAATATTCTCTCGCAAGAACTGGATGTTCTCTCTTGCAAAAGCATCATCGATCTGATTTTTTCTAACCTCAATTCCCTCGTCTCTATCCTCTACTTTTCCATCTAAGTTGACGACATCTTCAGGTTCGCCCTTTCGAGGCAGAACCAGTAATGCTACTTTTGTATCAATATCTCTCGATTCTCGCGTTAGGTATCTCTTCAGAAGCTCGCTAACATTACTTGGAGCAGCTAGAAATTGTTCCGCAAACAGACAGATTGAATTGTCTTGGTTACGGATGTAATCAGACAGATCTTTTCTATCTCTGGCATCATCCATACCTCTTGTGTCAATGATTGATCTGAAGCGAGGATATTTATTAAATTCAATTAGTTTATTACTAACACCCACATAAATTCTCTTGGGCAAAGAGAATTTATCCATTTTTCCAAGATTCAAATTGCTAAAGTTATGACGCAACCACTTTCTCTCATCTTCTACACTTTCAAAATCATGGAGAGATTCTAAACGGGTTTGATTTCTGCGTGATAAATTTGCTCTTTCAAGAACGGACTTTAAAAAGCCATCAAGATTTTTAGATGACTGGGCAAGTTCAGATGCTTTATCTACACGCTTTCCTTCAATAGACCTCTTGCAAAAAAAATCTATGTTATAATTAGAGGTTTTGAATTTTAGACCTGAAAGCTAACTCATAATTG
>NZ_JAUBVE010000119.1:0-10192 GCF_036705715.1 Microcoleus sp. AT3-D2
GCTTCTGTGATTTATTGCGTAAGCGTTGCTTGCCGTAGGCGTCGCATCTCTCTTTAAAAACTGTCCGGAGTATTGATCCCGGATGTGATTAATTTATCCAATCTGGCTCCAGGGACATACTATGTCGAAGTCTCTAGCTACTTAGGCTCTACCAATTACAACCTGATTATTTCTGCAACACCTGTTCCTGTATTGCCAGATATTCCTACACCTAACGGTGCTTTTAATCGCAATTACGGCTATGGTTTAGTCAATGCAAATGCAGCAGTTAGCAGCACCCTGAACCGCTCAACTCTCTTCCCGGATGTTGCTAATTTGAGCGAGAATAATTGGGGAGTAGACGCTATAAATGCGCCCGAAGTTTGGAATCAGAACATTACAGGAAATGGGATTGTTGTAGCTGTCATCGATACTGGTGTTGACTACTACCATAACGACTTGGATAGTAATATTTGGCAGAACCCTGGTGAAATTGCGGAAAATGGCATCGATGACGATCGCAACGGATTTATTGATGATATTCGGGGTTGGGATTTTCTGTTTAACGACAACTACCCAATGGATCTTGATCCCGATGGTCACGGAACCCACATAGCAGGTTTGATCGCCGCGGAACGAAATGATTTTGGGATCACAGGAGTTGCCTACAATGCCAAGATTATGCCTGTCAGAGTTTTGCCCGTCTTTGGTGACGCCGAGTGGGATAATGTTGCTGCTGGAATCCGCTATGCTGCTGATAATGGAGCAAATGTAATTAACCTCAGCTTGGGAAGTGAGTTTTCCCCTCCCAACCTGGTGAATGACGCAATTGAGTATGCAAATAACAAAGGCTCTGTTGTTGTTATGTCAGCCGGAAATTTGGGTCTTAGCCAACCAAATTATCCAGCTCGTAATGCCGATCGCAGGGGAATTGCCGTGGGCAGTATTGATATAAACGGCAGGATGGCTGGCACCTCGAACCGTGCGGGTTCCACACCTTTGGATTACGTAGCTGCTCCGGGAGTAGACATCTATTCTACAACTCCCTATAACAACTATGGAATCATAAGTGGCACATCTATGGCAACGCCACACGTAGCGGGTGTAGCGGCTTTAGTTTTGAGTGCCAATCCGACTTTAACTCCGGCTCAAGTTGAGTACATTTTGACGACAACAGCTAATCCAAATGGGGTGACTGCATAGCATCGATCGGGTAAATGAGACAGGGGTTTAAACCCCTGTCGTGGCACTACTACAACTTGGGAAAAATGAATCCGCCCTGCTTAATTCTTAATCTTGCTCACATAGCCCCATAAACTGTAATCGCGACTCAGCCAACCCCGGAAAAAAGCCATCTGAGTCGGATCTTCTTGTACCCGTTTGTAGCGGTAAATAATCCGTTCGTTAATCATTTGCAACGCTGTATTTCTGTTATTTGCCCCTTTCAGCGCTTGCTTGGTGCGGGCATCAAAAACTCCCGTTTGCGGCAATCCTAATGCTTGCTGAAGAAAGGTAATAGAGTTATTAATACCGAAATTAACGGCGGTGTCAAACATGACGATCGCCAAAGCCGGCTGCATCGTGCCCGAGAGGCTCGAATCCCAGTAATATTTATAAATTTCTAGGAGCTCTGCTTCCGACATCTGCGTCACGTCGAGGGGCGGAAGCCCACGACTGTAGCGATAGGCGTTGTATTCCGTTTGCAAGACGCCCCGATAAGTTCTGCCACCCTTATCGGCAGGGTGATTGCTGAATCCGCCCTCAAAATATAGGGTGAAATAAAGAGCAGTTTGAAATAATTTTTGCGTAAAGCTGGCTGTCTGCTGCTGCTGTGCGAAAGTCTTTTGGGCAAAGGGTAAGGGGATTGCTAAGGTTAACAAGAGTATCCCCAGCAGGAGGTTTGGTTTCCACTTGATGTTAAGTTGGCGCTGTGTCGCTTGCTTGTCGCTCATAAATTCTCTGTGACGATCGCCCGTAGTTCCGCTAAAACTGCTACTCTGCAAAATAATATAGATTCAACCTTTAACTTGATAGCACAGATAGGCCGCAAAATGAATTCCGATTTTCGCAACCAATCCGAAACACCCCAATTTGAAGATGCTGCATCCCTGACAGTCGCTGCAGAAACCTATTACTCTCAAGGCAATTTAGCAGCAGCCGTCGCTGCTTGTCGCCGAGCTCTGGAATTGCAACCGGATTGGGCGGCGGCTTACGTGACAATGGGCAATGTGCAGCAAGCAAGCGGCCAAATTGAGGAAGCGATGCGGTTTTATTCCGAGGCGATCGCTCTGAATCCCGATTTTGCTGAGGCTTATGCTAATTTGGGCAGTATGCTCTACAAACAAGGGCATTTGGTGGAGGCGGTTGTCAATTACGAAAAGGCGATCGAACTTAAACCAAATTTGGCTGCTGCTTACTGGAATTTGGCAGGAGCACTGAAGCAGCAGGGGCAGAAGGAAGCAGCGGTAGCATACGAGCAAAAAGCTCTCGAACTCAATCCCCACCTTGCTCAGGTAGATTTTCACTTAAATTTAGGAGATAAATTAGCGCAGCAAGGGAAGTTAGATGAGGCGGTGGCTGCATGGAAGCAGGCGATCGCATTTAAACCCGATTTAGCCGAAGCATACTGTCAAATTGGCCGAGTTTTGCGCCACCAGGGTCAATTTAAAGACGCAATACCCAACCTTCAAAAAGCCCTAGAAATTAAACCCGATTTTATTGCCGCTCACCAACATTTGTGCGACATCCTCAGAGATACTAGCGATTTAGCGGCCGCGCGGCAAGCCGTTCACAAATACAGCCAAATGTGTGCCGAAACCGATCCAATTATGACCGCGATTTACTTCATCAGCACCTATCAAGTGTCGGGATTAAATCAAATTGCGGGCGATCGTTTTTTAGAGCTAGAGTCATACTTGCAGCAAAACTTAGAAACCGCTAGCCCGGTGGAAATTAAATCGCTTTATGCAAACTTGTTATTCAGCACACCGTATTTGCGAGATGACTTGGCAGCCAACTCAAAACTTTACAGATTAATTGCCCAAAAGTATATCGACCAATGTATTAAACCTAATTTTTCTCAACCCGCAAATTACAGTTTCAAACCAAGTGCCCCATCCAGCCAGTTAAAAATCGGCTTTTTGTCCAATCACTTTAGCCGCCATTCTGTAGGTTGGTGCAGCGCTGACATCATTCGCGAATTGTCCGATATCACACCCAATGTGTATTTGTACGCTTCCGAAAGAATTATTCCTGACGATCGCACTCAGCAATTTGAAACTTGGGGCAAACTGACTTTTCCGACAACCTACCCGAACGGACTTGCCAATTCTACCGAAATTATCGACCAAATTCAGCAAGATGAATTGGACGTTTTAGTTGATTTAGATTCTCTCAGCGTACCAGTGCACGCTGACATTCTCTCCCAAAAACCGGCACCAGTTTGTGTTTCTTGGCTGGGATTTGACGCCCCTTACATATCGCCGAAAAATTACTTTCTTACAGACTGGCACTCGCACCCAGCAGACAGGGAAAAATATTATGACGAGCAGCTAATTAGGATGCCTGATTCCTTTGTAGCGGTGTCCGGTTTTCAGAGATATGGAGTCGATCCCGTTGCATTGAGAAGGTCGAATCGGATCGGTTTGGATCAGATAGTTTACCTGTGCGTCGCTCCCGGCAGAAAATTTAATTACGAGTTGGTAAAAGCACAAATTGCGATTCTCAAACAAGTGCCTAACAGTATCTTAATTCACAAAGCTTTAGGCGATGCTGCCGTGTTTGAGGCTGCATATCACCAAGCTTGCGAAGCTGAGAAAGTAAGCAAGCACCGAATTAAGTTTTTGCCGAGGTTTGCTACTGAGGAAGAACACAGAATTATCTATTTGCTGGCCGATGTGTTGTTAGATTCTTATCCTTACAACGGAGGAACTCAAACTTTAGAGGCTTTGTGGTCTAATTTGCCGGTGGTGACTCGCACAGGAGAGCAATTTTTGTCGAGAATGGGTTATTCGTTTTTGCAGACTTTGGGAATTGAAACAGGTGTGGCTTTGTCTTGGTCGGAATATGTGGAAGTGGGTGTAAAATTGGGCAAAGAGCGTGAATTTAGAAATGCAATTAAAGCACAGTTGGTGAAATCTAAAGATCCAGCCAATTTGTCGCCGCTGTGGAATCCGAAAAAGTTTGCTAGTGATATGTATGCGGTCTTGGAAAAATTGTGTAAAATAGGATAAATTCTGGCTAGTGACTGCTGATAATGACCGAAAGCATCCAGGAGACAAGCCCCCGGATTCATCCGTCCAGAAATAAAAAACCTGTATCCGATGAAACTTGCCCCCCGAATTTATCCGTGGGGTCGCTTGCTTGAATCTAAAATCTAAAATCTAAAATCTAAAATCGATTGACTGCTGACTAATGACTGATAACTGATTACTAATGACTTCTATACTGCCAACTGTTAAGTTTTTAAAACAGCCGACTTCCGAAGCTTGGATAGAACAGGCGATCGCCCATTTGGATACAATCTTATTAGACCATTCTCACTGCGAGCGGAAAGCGGCGGGAGTAGCGTTAAATTTAATGTTTCGCTACCCAGCCCGGGAAAAATTGGTGAGGATGCTAACGGCGATCGCCCGCGAAGAATTAGAGCATTTCGAGCAAGTCAACCAGCGGTTAGAACAGCGCGGCATTGCTTTAGGCCCTTTGGCTGCACCTCCCTATGGTGCCGGTTTGTCCGCCCAAATTCGCAAGCAGGAACCGGAGAGACTTTTGGATTCTTTGTTGGTTTCTGGTTTGATAGAAGCGCGCAGTCACGAACGGTTGGGGCTGCTGGGCGATCGCTGTCCCGACGCGGAATTAGCTAAGTTTTACCGCAGTTTGATGGCTTCGGAAGCCCGCCATTACGGTGTATATTGGATTTTAGCAACAACTTATTTCGATCGCGCTCTTGTGATTGACAGGCTGGAGGAATTATCATTAGTAGAGAGCGAGTTGCTGGCAATTCTTCATCCCGAACCGAGAATTCACAGTTAAAAGCTAGGTGCATTTAAAAACTGTAAAAGACAAAAAATTAGTAAGTTTACAGTTGCTAAAGTCAACAAATAAATAATATTAAGTTGCAACCACCAATGAAAACCCAACATCTGGATTTTTTAATTCGTTCCTGGGAAACGCGCGATCGCGCTGAGGCGTTCTATTTAATTAGGGATGTTTTAGCAGAATACGGTTTAAAATGCGAACCTCACGGGGCAGATCGAGATGTCTATGATGTAGAACTACATTATCATAATCAAGGCGGCGAATTTTGGGTAGTTGAACGGCAGGATAAAATAGTGGGTACGGCGGCTTACTATCCGATTGAGCGCGGAAATAATGCTGTGGAAATTCGCAAAATGTATATTTTACCAGCAGCAAGAGGACAGGGTTTGGGGAAATTTTTACTGCAAGAATTGGAAAGTAAAATTATCGCTCGCGGCTTTGATGAGATCTGGATAGAAACTGCCAGCATTCTCAAAGAAGCTGTGAAAATGTACGAAAATAGCGGATATCTACCGACAACTGGTGTGGAGACGCCAAGGTGCGATCGGGTTTACGTAAAATATCTAGATACAAAAAAACTATAATTACTCAAAATTACACGCTAAGTTTAATTTATTTTCTGCCGCAGAGGAATCTCGATCGCAAATTCGGAACCTTCTCCCACTACAGAATTGCAAGAAAGCTTGCCGCCGTGTTTTTCTACTATAATAGAGTGCGAAATCGCCAATCCTAAGCCAGTCCCTTTGCCAATGGGTTTAGTAGTGAAAAACGGGTCAAACAAGCGCTTTTGCACATCTTCGCTCATTCCGGGGCCGCTGTCAGCTATCGATATGGCAACGCTGTTATTGTCGGTTACTTGGGTGCGAATCGTAATTGCGAGATTTTTGGCGGTGCGATCAGATTTCTTCATCTCCATTTCCAATGCGTCTAGCGCATTGCTCAATAAATTCATAAATACTTGATTTAACTGACCGGGATAACATTCAACTAAAGGCAAATTACCGTATTCTTTAATCACATTAATTGTCGGGTGATCGGCTTTATGTTTCAGGCGGTTTTGCAAAATCAGCAATGTGCTTTCAATGCCTTCGTGAATGTCAACTTGTTTCTTTTCGGCTTCGTCAAGTCTTGAAAAAGTTCGCAGGCTCAAAACTATGTCGCGGATGCGATCTGCTCCGACTTTCATAGATACTAAAATTTTCGGTAAATCTTCAATAAGATAATCAATTTCAAAGTCTTCCCTTGCATCTACAATTCTTGCGCTTGGCTGCGGGTATTCCTTCTGGTAAAGTTTCAGCATTTTTAGCAAATTTTGAGTGTATTCGCTGGTGTAGCTGAGATTGCCATAAATAAAATTAACCGGGTTGTTAATTTCGTGGGCGACACCTGCTACTAATTGTCCCAAACTCGACATTTTTTCAGTTTGAATTAATTGAGTTTGGGTACGTTGGAGTTCGCGCAAAGTTTCTTCTAGCTGTTGAGTTTGAGCTTGAGCTAGTCGGGCTGCTTTGCGGGTTTGGGTGTAAAGTTCAGCGTGGTCGATCGCGATCGCAAGTTGAGCGACTACCGCTTGCATTAGTTCGACTTCAGAGTCGTCCCAATTTCGCATGGACATAGCTTGATAGCAGGTAATCACCCCTATATCGCCGGCAGCAGTATGAATTGGCAGCGACAGCACTGAGTTAAATTTTGAAGCCTGGAAAAGTTCGCGCAATTCTACATCTTCAAAAGTGCTGACATCATCAATTCGCAGAATTTCTCGCCGCAAAATCTGTCGCACAGCGAAACAAGATTTGTCATCTATAAGATAAGTGCCGAGAATACTCGGCAAATCTGCATTCTTGGCTTCAAAAGTTACGTCCCAAACCGGAGGATTGTTGTTGGGGCGATACCAAGTGAAGATGCACCAATCTAGGTGCATCAGATTGCGAATTTCTTGAACTGCGGTTTCTACAATTGTGTCTAAATCTAAAGAAGTGCGGATTTGGTTAGCAATTTGATTGAGCAGTAGTTCTCGCTGAGCTTGTTGTCTAAGCGCTTGTTCCGATCGCACTAAAGTTTCTTCTGCAAGTTTGCGATCTGTTAAATCTTGGATTACTGCTTGGATAATTTTTTCATTTCCCACCTCGATGATTGTCAACACGACTTCTGCAGGAAAATCAGTACCGTCTAAGCGCTGGTGAACCCAACCAAAACGGTGGTTTCCCCGCTCAAAGGCGATGGCTATCATTTCGTTAACCATGCTCAAAGAATCTCTGCCGTTGGGTTGAAAAGGAGGCGAGAGTTTGCCAGGGTTTTGGCCGTACAACTGTGGCGCTGCAGTGCAGCCGAATAGTTTTAGGGTGGCTGTGTTGGCATCGGTGATGGCATTGTCACATAACATAAAAACAGGCAAACTGGTTAATTCGTAGAGCGATCGAAATTTGGCTTCCGACTGCTGCAATGCGGCTTCTGTTTTCTTGCGATCGGTAATGTCGGCAACCATTGCCAAAGCGCCCACATAGCGTCCTTGTTTGTCTGCCAAAGAATTAGTAGAAACCATTGCCCACAAGTCGCTGCCGTCTCGGCGACGGAACTTAAAATCGAGCTGTTCGCGAATTCCTTCACGGCGACGTTCGAGGCTGATTTGTGCGATCGCGATGCCTTCTGCATCCATGAAAGCAAATAGCGGCTGTCCGATCATTTCCTCTGAAGTGCAGCCGAGCATATTAGCCATTTTTTGGTTGACAAAAGTAGTTGTACCCTCCGTATCTATCATCCAAATTCCTTCATCTGCAGTCTCGACAATGCACCTGTATTTGTCCTCGCTTTCCATGAGCGCTTCTTCTGCTAATTGGCGAGCCGTAATGTTTTGAGTCATTAGCAATCCGCCGATAATTTCTTGCCGTTCGTTTCTCACTGGCAAAGCATAACCGAGGTAAACGCGATCGCTGTAAAAAAATTCTGTAACAACTGTTTTTCCTGCCAGTGCCGCCCGATAAGTTGGTTCGAGATCAGCGCAAACATCTGGCTCAAATACTTCCGAGATTGTCTTGCCTTCCATCAATTCTTTGGAAAGCCCGACTGCTGCTAATTCTGTACCTTCTACCAGGGTGTAGCGCATTTCTGGATCGAACAGCATCACCGCGCCGTTAGGAAAGTTGCTTGCCATAGTGCGGTAAAGCTGTTCGCTTTTTTGCAGTGCAGCTTCTGCAAGTTTGCGATCGCTAATGTCAACTACGACTGCACCGATGCCGAGAGCCTCGCCATCTTTGTCTAGCAAGGGAAAATAAGAGCCTGTCAGGTGTCGGACAAACCCAGGCTTTCTGGGATTGTCACCACTCATCTCGATATTAATTAAGGGTTGTTTTGTTGTCAAAATTTGTTCGTACAAAGGCTCTATTATTGGAGCGATATTTGGCAATATTTCGCGTACAGTTTTGCCTATGTGTTCTGCTGGACTCAAGCAATTTATTTCTGCTAGAAATTGATTGATTTGCAGGTACCGCAATTGCGAGTCCAAAATGCAAAGTCCCGCCGGCGCCTCCTTTAAAAAGGCATCAAATAGTCCTTGTCTTTGTGCTAATTCTTCTTCTAAAGCTTTGCAAACGCTTAGATCAGTTAAAGAACACATCATCCCGACAACTTCTCCCGTATTGTCTTTCAATAGCGAAAGCATCATGTGCGAGGAAAATTTTTCTCCTGATTTACGGCGTGTTATAACTTCTATTTCATCTTGGCCTTTTTCTTGTAGCGGTTTGATGACTTGCTCTAACAAAAACTCGTGCTGTTCAGGGGGGTAAATTAGAGAAATGTGCTGTCCGATAGCCTCAGTTACTTCATAGCCGTATAACTTTTGGCAGGCTTGATTCCAAAGGGTGATCGAGCCGTCTATATCTGTAGAAATTACCGCCTCGTGAATTTGGTCGATAATTTGACTTTGGACACGCAATTTTTGTTGAGCTTGCTCCAGTTCGGAGACTTTTTCTTCGAGTAGTTTCTGAGTTTTTTCCACTTCGGCATTCTGCTTTGTCAGCAATTTTTCCAGAGGTGAATTGCTGTGCGGCGGCGCTGATTCCAGCGGATCGCTATTTTCAGGCCCTGGATTAAAAATTTCTTCAGCGCTCAGCCAAATCGCGCACTCTCCCCCTGTTTCAATTGCCCGCTCGGAAACTCGCACGGGTACGAGATGGTTGTTTTTATGTTTGTATGCTGCTTCGCACGGGTGCGTATGGCTATTTTTTACTTGACATTCTAGATATTTTTCTGGGGGCGCGCACTGTGTTTGCTGAATTTCCCAGTAGTTGAGGTGGAGAGTTTCTGCAACTGTGCGGCCGATAATACTTGCAAAAGCAGGATTTACATCGAGAAAAGTCCCGTCTGTCCGGCACAAGGCCAGCCCGATGGGGCTGAGTTGTAACAATTTGCGGTGGGAGCGATCGCCCTTGGCTTTTCCTAACTGGCTTTGCATCTGACCTAGCTGGACTTGGTTTATTTAATTATATCTTTTGACGTTGTTTATTGCTGTGACTTTTATCCTTGATTAAGAAAGAGAGAAGAAGAAAGTTCGGCAACGGATTGTATAACGGATGTAACGGATGGATGCTGAGGTTCGAGGGAAGAAGGAAGAGGTTGGATGTTCGAGGTTCGAGGGAAGTTTGGCAACGATCCCTGTACTGGATTTAACGGATGGATGTTGAGGAAAAAGCCAGGATGGGGAAACAAAAATGAGTAATACATTTCCGGTTACACTCATACATGATGTTGACTGTTGACGGTTGACTGTTGACGCCGTGAACAGTGGACTCGAACTTACTATTCCGATGCTAACGGATTTGATAAGCTGCTACGCAGCTAAACCGGATAAAATAGCATTGCCTTTATTTTTGATTTTTCGATCCCATTTAATAACCATTTCTCCTTCATTTAATAATAATCTATGTAGTAATTCTGACAATTCTTCTACTGACTTAAACAGTCGATGTGCTATATATTCTTTCGCTGAATGCCAGACCAATTCAATCAAATTATAATCGGGGCTGTAAGGTGGCAAAAATTCTAAAATAATATGAGGCATTTCGGCTGATATTTGGCTCAGAATATCTTTCTTTTTATGAAAACTAGTACAGCTCGGCGTAAGTATACAGACTATATTTGTGGTAGAATAACATATAGCGTTTCGAGCGAAAGATGAGGT
>NZ_JAUBVE010000120.1:0-10179 GCF_036705715.1 Microcoleus sp. AT3-D2
AAACCTTTTAAGTGGACATATAAGGGTAAAGTCTTGGCTGTTTAATAGTCTGTGTATTTACGCCGAGCTGTACTAGGTTATTTTGAGTCATTGCCCAACCTTCAGGGAAATCCTCAAAGGTATAAACTGTTAAAGCTGCCTGAAAAAAGCCGATCGCCCTCTCCAGATTATCCGCCCGCGAACCGTTGATTCTGTTACTGTAGGCAACAGCTAGATTATGTTGAGTAATTGCCCAACCTTCAGGGAAATCCTCACAGGTACGAACTGTTAAAGCTGCCTCATAAAAGCCGATCGCCCGTTCCAGATTATCCGCCCGCGAACCGTTGATTCTGTTACTGTAGGCAACAGCTAGGTTATGTTGAGTCATTGCCCATTGTTCAGGGAAATCCTCACAGGTACGAACTGTTAAAGCAGCATCATAAAAGCCGATCGCCCGTTCCAGATTATCCGCCCGCGAACCGTTGATTCTGTTAGTGTAGGCAACAGCTAGGTTCTGTTGAGTTTGAGCATATTTTTCGCTTCCCGGTTCCCGATTGCTTAAAACTACTTGATAACCCGCGAGCGCAATTTCAATATTATTCGCTCTATTCCCACGGGGAAAGTCACTAATATGAATACTCAAATTTTCAATAAAGGCGACAATGTGCTCAATTGCTTGGGGATGTTGGGCAATTAAATTCTGGGCTACTTGCGGTAAAATTTCCGCAAAACGGGCATTGAGGAGATGTTGCCGCCCAGCCAGCATCGGGTAAATCACTTTACTATCTTGTTCTGCTTGCAATAATTCTAGGATAAAATTTATATGCTCCTGTGAACTATTTTTTTCATGAATTTCGCGATATACCCGCTCATTACCCAATAAAATAGCTATCTTAGTAGCAATATCTAATAAAATATTAGCCTTATTTTTTTGATTGTCTCCCAAGCGAATAGCAAAAGCTACGATCTTCTGAACCAACTCAGCATCCACCAATTCCGAGTTGGCATTCAAGATTTGATTTTCTTCTCCGTTGGGGCAAGTCAGCAGTGTCAGAATCAATTGCTGATAAGCTTGGGCGCGGGTTTCTTCCATTGTGGGGAGTTGTCAGTAACACCGATGTTTATTTTACCATGATTGGTGGTTTGGCTGTTGACGCTCCCCCGTATCAATTTCTACCCCATCCCGAACAAGTAATCGAAATTACCCTCTCCCACAGAGTTTTTAAGCGTATTTATAATTTTCCTTGCATTATCGTGAGGCCCTTCAATATAACAAGGTTTTCCATTGCGACCGAATTTCAAGCCTATTTCGCTGGTTGATTCTCCTAAATGTGCCTTCGACTGCTCGAAATCGCGATGCGGTTCAAAGCCTAATGTTTTGGCATAGGCGATCGCACCCCAAACCAGGGCTTGTGCTTGCTCTAAACTAATCTCCTCGTACTCTTGCATAAACTGCGAGTAAGAAAGCTGAACGAATTTTTTATATTGGCTATCGTTGCAGTTACGTGGCGGGATGGTATCCTTGACTCCCAAACACCAGTAGTCGATCAAATAAGAGGCTGTAACAAAACGATTGTATCCCTTGGAACGAGTCACCACCACTAAACCCAAACCGCTCGTTTCAGAGGTTTCATTCCCCAACAATACCTTCGCAAAATTTACATCCACGAGACATTGAGCAACGGGCAATAACTCTCCTTTTTCGGCGCTAGCGAGGGCTGTTTGTTCTGCATGAGATTGAAGAAAGGTACTGACTTCGGATGCTTTCAATCCTAACTTTCGGGCAATTTGTTTGGGCGTTAATTGGCGATCGCGCAGGTTGAGAATTTCTTGTTCTTGTTCGGGCTGCATAGTTTTTCTATTGCCGTCAGGGCTGGGTTCGAGCTGAGTCGATCATTGTACCGCGTTTTTGCGACCAACTTCGTAACATTGCAAAGATTGAGGAAAAAATCCGGTTTCTTTGATGGTGCGAGTGGCGAGAAACCTCGGTTATGCCGATAGTCCGCCAGGGGTTGAAACCCCTGTCTCATAGCAAAAGTCCTCTGAAGAGGACTAAAGAGTTTTTCATTTTTATCTTGGATTTTCAGTCGGTTTCAACCGACTTTCGCTATTAGCCAGGGGTTTCAACCCCTGGCGGTTGTGGCAACACCGCTAGAGTGCAAGCAACATAGGAAAAAACCCGGTTTCTTTAATTTTTACTAAGCGCCTAATTCTGGCGGCCGGCCCATTAAACCGGTCATCAAGCGCAAGGCTAAAAACCTCACTGGGGGAATTGTCCGCAAACACCACAATCCAAAGCGGCGAAATGCTACAATTGGCAGCCAAGTATTAGAAAATAATCTGTCTAGAAAATCGGTAAATCCTAACACGATTAAATTCTCTTTTTTGCGCCAGTTGTGATACCGTTTCAATACTCGCAAATCGCCGATATCTTCGCCTTTTTGGTGCGCTTGCTGCAAGATTTGGCCGATCGCCCCTGCGTCTCGAATACCCATATTTAATCCCTGGCCACCCACGGGATGGCAGCAGTGGGCGGCGTCGCCAATTAGCGCTAATCTGGGCAAAACGTAGCGATCGCTCTGCATTAACTGCACGGGAAACAAAAAGCGATCGCTCTCCAATTCCAAACGCCCCAAAAGCCCGCCCGTGCGCTGTTCCAACAACGTCAAAAACTCTGTTTCATCCATTTGTTGCAAAGCTTTCGCTTCCGCGTGGGGTGCTGTCCAAACTACTTGACAGCGGTTCCCAGGTAATGGTAAAACTCCCATCGGGCCGCTCGGCCAAAAGCGCTCAAAAGCGATATCGTTGTGCGGTTTTTCTGCTTTAATGGTGATAGCAACGCAGGATTGCCAGTATTTCCAGCCGCGAGTGCTGATGTTGGCTTCGGTGCGGATGCGCGATCGCGAACCGTCGGCAGCCACTAATAATTTGGTGCGAATTGTTCGAGTTTCGCCGTTTTGTTTGACTTCTATTTCCGCGCAATTGGTTAAATATTTTACCTCGACTACTTCCGCCGGACAAACCCAACTAAAATTCGGGTTTTTTGCCAAAGATTCTTGCAAAGCTGACAGCATGACTCGGTGCTCGCCAACGTAACCTAAAGCTGTTTTTGGTACGGGCAATTTGCCAGTATTTCCCAAATCCGGGCGGTGGAATTCGACGACGCCTGGATAGTCGCCGTCGCAGAGGCTAATTTGCTCGAAGGTAGTGATTTGCGGTAAGATTTGCTGCCACACGCCGATACCTTCTAAGATCATTCCTGATAGCAGGGTAATTGCATAAGCTTGTTTTTTGGCTGCTGCGGCGGCGGGGAGTTGGGTTTCAATTATAGCGATTTTCAATCCGGAATCTTTTAAGGCGCTGGCTAAGGTGGCCCCGACTATGCCGCCTCCGACGATGGCTATGTCAAAGTCGAGTGTTGGTGTTTCCGTGGAGGCTGTTGTTGGAGAAAGTTGGTTTACAGGCATTTTCAAGGGATTTTGTCAAAGTTAATTGGATTGTTACTTTTTTATTGTAAAGAATTATTTCGATTTAGGGCGATCGAGAAAGGGAGACTATCGGCATTCGTGAAAATTCAGGTTTTCAGACTACGATCTCCAAATGCAAGCCCTGGATGCACTCACTACTTCAGAAACCCGGTTTCTCCCTATATTTCTCGTCACTAAACGCAAAACTCCTAGAAACCGGGTTTCTAGCCCCCCCGATGGGTGAACCCTCAAACTAATGACTACTGACTAATGACTACTAACTACTGACTAATGACCATTTCCTTTGTGTTTTCGGTAGCCAGCGCTGATACTTCCTGGCGAATGGGAATCTCGATGACAAACTCTGCACCTTCCCCAGGCGTGGAAATACACTGCAATTTGCCTCGGTGTTTTTCAACTATAATCTGATAGCTGATTGACAGTCCCAAGCCTGTGCCTTTGCCGACGGGTTTAGTAGTATAAAATGGGTCGAACAACTTGTGAATAACTTCTTGATTGATTCCCATCCCGTTGTCGGCAATCCGAATTGTTACTGTGTGTGAATTCGCACTGGTGCTAATCCGAATTGTCTTGGGGCGAAAAGAGATGTCGTTTGAAGAATGATTGTTGTTGTACTCTTCGAGGGCGTCGATCGCATTTCCTAAAAGATTCATAAATACTTGATTGAGCTGACCTACATAGCACTCGGCTTTTGGGAACTTGCCGTATTCTTTGATAATCTCAATCGCGGGACGAACTACATTAGCTTTGATCCGGTGCTGCAAAATTAGCAAAGTGCTTTCGATTCCTTCGTGAATGTCTACTAGCTTCATCTGCGATTCGTCGAGTCTGGAAAAGTTGCGTAAGGATACAACTAAGTCGCGGATGCGATCGGCTCCTACTTTCATTGATTCCAAAATCTTCGTAAAGTCTTCCATTAAGAAATCGATTTCAATATCTTCGGCTGCTTCTACAATTTCCGGGACGGGATTTGGGTATTTTTCCTGGTAAAGGTGGAGCAAACCGAGCAAGTCTGTGGCGTATTCGCTGGCGTGGGTGATGTTGCCGTAGATGAAGTTAATCGGATTGTTAATTTCGTGGGCGACGCCGGCGACTAGCTGCCCCAGAGAGGAGATTTTTTCGGTTTGGATTAGTTGAGTTTGAGCTTGGTGCAACTCGCGGAGAGCTTTTTCGAGCTGCGCTGCTTGCGATCGATACTGTCCCTCGGACTGCTTGAGTGCTTCCAAAACTTGGACTCGATCGCTAATGTCGGTGTGAGTTCCCACCCATTCGCGAATGCTGCCGTCTGCTGCTAAAACTGGAACTGCGCGCACCCAGAAGTGTCTGTAGCTACCGTCTGCAGCCCGCAAACGGTGCTCGACTTCGTAGAGACTTTTGGCTTCTACTGCCCGCATCCAAGCTTGCGCCGTGATCGGGCGATCGTCTGGGTGAATTGCCGAAGTCCAGTTGTCTGTAGCTTCCTCCAAACTTTGACCTGTATATGCCATCCAGTCGATCGGCGCGATCGGCTTTCCCTGCGCGTCTGTCATCCATACCAGTTGCGCGGTGGCCATTGCCAGCGATCGGTATCTTTCCTCGCTCAGACGCACAAATTCTTCGGCTTCTCGGCTGGCTGTCACGTCGCGCAAAATTGCTGTGAATATGATTTCGCCTGCAACTTCTAGTTTGGAAATAGAAGCTTCGGCGGGAAATTCCGTACCGTCTCGGCGGCGGGCGAAAATTTCTTTGCGGTTGCCCATTTTTCGGGCTTGTTTAACGCCGCCGCCGAAATTGCTGACGAGGTGACGGTGAGAGACGGCAAAAGCTTCGGGCAACAGCAGGCTCAGGGATTGCCCGATCGCCTCAGCAGCCGTCCACCCAAAAATCCGTTCTGCACCTTGGTTGAACAGGATAATTTTTTGCTCAGCATCCACGGAAATAATTGCGTCGTCGGCAATTTCTACAATGCCGGCGAAACGAGCTTGAGACAGTTGCAGCGCTTGTTCAGCTTGTTTGCGATCGCTGATGTCGCGGGCGATCGTCGAAATGTATGGGAGTTTGTCGCCCGGTGCGGAGTGGGAGATGATGACTTGGCTGACGGGAATTTCGAGTCCCGATGCTGACATGAAGGCTGTTTCTCCGCTCCAAAAGCCACTGGAAATAGCGGTGGCGATCGCTTGTTTCAAAGTGCTGTAGTCTGACGCTGCCGTGAATTCTAGAACTTGTCGGTTGGATATATCTTCGTTTTCACCTATACCCAGCATTTTTCTGCCGGCTTTGTTGATGTAAATGGCGCGTCCTTCGAGGTTGTAAGTACCTACAAAATCAGGGGTTGCTTCCAGAATTGCTGCCAAACTTCTGTTGGCGATTTCGGCTTTTTTGCTTTCAGTAATATCCCGCGCGATGGTAACGATACCGCTAATATTTCCTAGTCCGTCCCGGTAAGCACTTTTTGTAGAAAGAAATATCCTCAAATTTCCTTTAACTGGCAGCTCTTCTTCGATCGCTTGCGTTTTTCCCGCTGTCATGATTGGGCGATCGGTTTTCCTAATATGGGCCGCAATTTCCGGCGGAAATAACTCCCTGTCATCTCTGCCGATAATGTCGTCTACGGACTTGCCAATTATACTGGCTCCCGCAGCATTAAGCATTAGGTAACGACCCTGAATATCTTTGACAAATAGGGCTGCCGACGTACTATTGATGACTGCCATCAACAGATTGTAGTTTTTTTGAAGTGCCTGCTTGGTTGTTTGAGAGTCGAAAATTTGCTCCTGCAATTGCTCATTGGCGAGTTGCAGTTGGATAGTCCGTTTCTCAACTTGATTTTCTAAGTCTAATTTAGCTTTCCTCAGTCCCAGTTCCGCTCGATAGCGCTTCCGGTCTGCGGTGCAGAGAGTTTTGGCATTCTGCCAAATCAGAACTGTAAAAATAATCACGTTCAATACGCTTAACAGCGATATCCCTACCTCCGGCGTGTAGGCTTGTAACCGCTCTCCAAATAGGATGAAATAACCGACTAAAGGCGGGATAATGATTGCCCGTGGCAACAAGCGCCTCGCCATGATGCCACCCGCGCGATCGCTCGTCATTACTGCGATCAATCCTCGCTCTGGACTGGCAAATAAAATGCCGAAGCTCAGCAACATAAATGCTGCCGAAGTGTGCAAAGCCATGCCTGTATTTTGGCCAATTTGGTAAAATAAAGCTTTGTCGTAGAAATAGCCTATCAAACCCGTAAATGCAATTAAAAATGCAGAACAGCTTAAGATTTGAATCCGCAGGTATTTAGGCCGACGTTCTGACAGCAGCAGCAGCGCTGTTCCCAGCAATAAAAAAGCACCAGCAGTATTCGGTGCCATGCGTCCTGGTGTTCCGGTGATTGTCAAGGTGTAACTTTCTTTAAATAGCAGTTGGTCGATGCCTAAGTCTAAATTAAAGCTATATTGAACTAGGGTTAATAGGCTAATTAATATTATAAAAAATGATGATACTAAAATAAAATTTTTGTAATTTTTTTGAGGCTTTCTTGCTGTTAATTTGGCGCGCCGGGTCTGTTGGATGAATAGAGAAAACCCGCCCAAAATAAAGCAGACCGCAGTATTGGCTTTCATGGTCACGAGTCCGGGCAGAATGCTTTTTAAGAGTTGCAGATCGAATATCCAACCCAAAATGACTGTACAGCCGATCGCCATTACTGCAATACTCGCTTTTTTGGAAAAAGACTGGACCGCAGCAATGGCAGTTGAGGGCTTTTGCACTTGTTGTGCTCGTTCAAAAAGTTCCAATTTCTCGATCCCTCAAATTATTTGGGTTTCTACGTATCTAAGGTAACAATAAACACTGTAGGTAGATTGTTGTCCGCTATACAAAGCGGCTTAAGATTTTCTTAAAACTGTTAAGCATAAAGTATGAATTATTTTATCTAACTTTAGATAGATAGTCAAATGAAGGTTGAATGCTCTTATGTAGAAGGCATCCGGCAGAATTCAATAATTTTTCTGGGTGGGTAATTTTCAAAAAAATTTCTTGTTCCTTGTTCCTTGTCCCTTGGATCTCGGAAATTGGCGCCCGATTCATTGGCAAGACCGAGTTTTTTTACTCAGTACATCGAGGGATAATGGTAGCGGATGAATCACTCTGCAACAAGATCACTCGGATTATAAACCGGCTGCTGTGGCTGTGGGAAATGCGATCGGCACAACAGATAAGACTCGGCGGTTGAAACCGCTACTACACAAACTTTAGTCCCCGCAGAGGGGGACTAAAGAGGGGATATTAAAGTCGGATTTGGTAACGGTCAACTGTCAACTGACAACAGTCAACTAACTCCCAAATTTTGAAGTGCTTCCAAAGCTTCGGTTGCTGACGGGTAACGCTGGGGGAAAGCGTACAGCACCATCTTGTCTAAAACGCTCGCCAACTCCGGGGTGACAATTGCATTTTTCCGCCAGATGAGATTGCCTAAATTATCAACTCTGAGTTGTTTCGGGCGCATCCCTGTTAAGGCTTGAATCCCGATGATCCCGACAGCATAGATGTCGCTGCAAAATTTCGGCGAGCCGATGGCTTGTTCGGGAGGAATATAATCTTGCTGAGTCCCACCGCGCGATTTCGTTTGACCGATGCTGTTTTGTGAAGAGTTGATTTCTTTAACTGCCCCAAAGTCAATTAATACAATCTTGCCATCAGATGTCCGCCTGATTAAGTTTTGAGGGTGAACGTCGCGGTGAATTACATCTTGTTTGTGAACAAAAACAAGCACTTCCAAGATATCTTTCAACAAAGCGATAACCTGATGTTCTTCCCAGGGTTGACCTTCGATTATTTCTTGATACAGCGGTTGCCCTTCGATGAATTGATAGACTAAATAAAAATATCCATCTTCTTCAAAGCGAGCTAACAATTCTGGTATCCGATCGTGTTGACCCAATCGATATAAAACCCGCGTTTCTCGATCGAATAGCTGGCTGGTTCTCTCAGACTGGCTTTTCAGGCGCTTGACGAGACATAAAGGTCGATCGGGCAAATTTTCATCTTCAGCCAGATAGGTATCGCTGTACTCCGTGTTCACCAAATGTTCTCTAATTCGGTAACGCATCCGCAGCAGCTTTTGCAACATGGGATCGACAGAAGTAGCTGGTTGTGCGCCTTTTTGTACAGCTCTCATGATGCAGTCCCAAAGATTGGCTCCGACGACTCTTTCTTCTTGTCCAATAATTTCTGCTTGCTTCAATACTTTGGTGAGGTCTTTCCACAAGTTGTAGCCGACATAGCGCCCCAGGTAGCCCACTGTGTACCCGCGGGCGATCGGATCGTTTTCCTGAATTTCTTGGTACGTCAAACCCCCTAAAACGCCTCGAATTATCGACTGTTGCAACCGACTCAGGTGTTCTCCTGTTTGTTGGTATACGAAATTCTCTAAGAAATTAATGGCTTCTTCTAGTGTCATAGCTTCATGTGTTAAGTTACTTGTACAGGCTCTGCAAATATTTTTTTCTAACATAGCAACTTGCCAGGGATGAGCTACAGCTTTCCACTTACGAATTACCCAGTACCCATTGCGTTGCGATCTGGCAACTGAAAACTGCTGTATTTAGCTTATACATGATTTAACTTTACTTTGATAGCTTGTCTACTTATTGAAATATATTTTTACAAATATGACTTTTATGACTTTAAGTTATGAGTTTTATGAATTGACTTTATAAGAGGTTTGGGTTATTATAAAAAACAAATTTTCAATCAGGGAGGAGATATATGATGCTTTTAAAAATATAGCCGTTATAACCGCCCCGCTTAATTGGGGATAATACATCTGAAAGCGTTACTTGGTCGATCGCCAATGCAACGCCAGGAATTCCAACACTATCTTAGGGTTTGTGGAATATCTAATGCCGGCTCAACTTCCAAGCCGCAGTATATCCGTTCAGGAATTTTCATCATTTTTCATAGGTGTGTAGTGAGGGCGCAGAGTCTTCTTCAATGGAGATTAAGGACTAAACTCCTTACTACAAACAACGTCACCTTTCTGGAAATTTACAAATTTTTTAACTTATGTCAGGCATCAACACGAATCCTACCAATACCGATCGCCTTTTTTTCAGTCAACAGCCAAATGCTCTCGCCACATCAGCATTTTCGGTTAACAACGACTTGCTCAAGCGAGCGATCGCTCCATTCAATATTTCTAGTTATAGTGCTGAATCTAGCTTGACTAATCTCACAGCATCCAGCACGGACCAACAGACACAAACTGCGAATTTTTTTGTACCTAATGCCAGCCCGGCCTTCAGTCACTCTGTGAGCGATGCTCAAATCAAACCGCAGTCACAGTCTGCGATCGCAAACACAGATCCGCTAACGGGAACGAGATATCCCTCTCAGTTGAATTTCTCCGATTCAGATAACTCTCTTTTGACAGCTCGTAATGTTGTTGGCGTTCAGAACGGTAGCATCAGCTTAACGGAGTTCGTGGGGACAGGGGATATCGACGATTTCTACCAATTCGATATCAACACTAATAGCAATTTTAGCCTGCGTCTCGACGGTTTGACGGCGGATGCTGACGTACGGTTAATTCAAGATAGAAACCGCAACGGTGTAGTTGATTTTGGTGAAACTATTGGCTACTCTCAAGAGAGTGCTACCATCCCGCAATACTCCGGACAGTTTTTAAGCAGCCAAAGTACCATAAGACAAGACTGAAGGAAGATTAGGATGGTTTAAAATC
>NZ_JAUBVE010000121.1:0-10120 GCF_036705715.1 Microcoleus sp. AT3-D2
CATATTTATTTAACGATTTTACTAGCTTTTTCATTTTAACTCTTTTTTGACACATTCGCCAAAGTGAGATGCACCCATTTCTTTCACCTGTATAAATGTAATTCAAGTTGGCATTAACTCTTAATTTACCAATCAAATTTAAATCTGCATCATGTACAGCCTTCCAGAATTTAAAGCGGTAATAATAACCATCAGCGACCAAGTAACGGACAGAATCTGGCAACAAGGAACGAGTCTTTATTAAATGTTGAGCATAGTCATCAACTCTTGTTATTTCCGGCATTGAGCTTGATGGAGCTATTTTTTTTTCCGTTTTTTTGAGTTTTTTTTTACCTTGGCAGTTAGGGATTTTTTCGGGAGTTCTGTTGTCGGACGCCACGGAGTTTGTTGTACACGCTCGACTATAAGACAAGTGAGTTTCAACTTCTACAACAGCAATTACAGAAATTTCTAATCCCTCTTCAGGTCTGCCAGCTACACCATTATAAAAACTAGCTTTTCCTTCAGTTTTTTTGCCCCTTTTGGGAATAAAAGAACAATCGATAATTGCAATCAGTGTTCGCTCATGGTTTAAGGCTTGATTGATAAAATATTTATGAAATTCGGGAAAATCGAAGCCTTTAAAAAAGTGGCGACGATAGGTCTTTTCACTCAAAGAACTATAACGGCCCAGATTGGTAAAATTAACTTTGCCATAAACAAGTAAAATGGTGGAAAATAAAATCACCATAAACTTCTTTTACGCTTGACTAATTCCTGGCATTTGTTGTAAGATTGATTCAATAATATTCATCAGGCAGTTTTTTAAGTTCGTGTGTTTTTTGAGCTTTTTTTTGAGCTTAACGTAAAAACTGCCTTTTTTTGTCTTTTTCGTTAAGATACCAGTGACTTTTTTCGCTCTGCTCGCGGAGCGTCCCTATTCCAAAACTGTCCGAAGTATTGCTTGTGGTTGAGTTAATAATAATATTGCTGGATTGAGATCTTTATGAATAATTTTATGTCGATGAATTTCACTTAAAGCCCTGGTTATTTTAATGGCTGTTAATAAAAACTCTTCTCAGGTAAGTTGGTGAGAAGCCAATAAGAGCTTTAATCAGTCTCCACCACAATCCTCGAAAATGATAGCCAAACTGTTATGGTATCTTTCTAAGCTGTAGGTTTTAGGCACACTTTCTAGGTTAAGATTGTGTGTAATTTCGTATTCCTGCTTGTATCTGACTAACGAAGCTGGCATCGGATAATCTTGTTTGAGAAATTTGAGAATTACCGGTTGGTTGTCTTGCTTTCTCAGTCCCCGGTAAACTAAAGAATTATTACTTTCATGGATTTGGTTGGTAATGTCGTAGCCCGGTAAGTTAATCATTCTTACAGCCTTTTGTAAGTATTAATATTTAATTACTTGTTTAAAAATTGTTAATTAATTAAGTATATGTATCCTCTAATACATAATATTATCTGAAAATTTAAGAAAAACTTAAGCTTCAAAAGAAAAGTTATTTTTTATTAACATTTCTTAAAAATAAGACGGCTAAACATTCCAGTCAGGAGTGCGATCGCTCTACAATTGGCGTTGGACAATTTGAGGATGATGCTTGTGGGGAGTAGGGGTTACGCGTCCCGCCTGCTGCGATCGATTAACCATAATATCCCGGTCAGGGCGGGTTTTTGAGATGGTCAATTATTGGCAGGTATTCTTGGTGAACCCACCCCTACAAAAATCGCGGTTGCTCGACCGGACATGATATAATTCTCTGTTTCAGCAACGCCTCTTTTTCCTTCTTCATTCCACATCTTCATTACCAAGGATTGCCAATCATTGTAAAGGCGGCCCAATAATAAGGATGCAAAAGCACTCGATCGCCCCGCGCCGCAATTTCCGGAGGCAAAATTAGACTCATAGAAAGCCCATCGACTCGCAGCATCCCGTCTTGAATCCGCACGCGCCCCTGCAGCATCTCCAATTGCGCGCGCCGCAAAGCCTCCGCTTTAATCATCAAATTGCCACCGCGTCTGGGGGTTCGCAACTGCCGATAAAACTCAGTCATCAGCCCCAAAGTCCCCTCATCGCTGACTTCCCACAAACTCGCCAAAGCCGATTTAGCACCGCTAGCTACCGCCAAACCCGCAAACCCTAACTCCGCCTCTTCGTCGCCCAAAGCGGTACTGCATGCGCTTAAAACTAACAGATTCACCGGCGGTTCATTCCACCGCAACTGCCGCATTTGATCGATACGCAATTTAGTATCCCACAACTGAATGTAAGAATTTTTCGGTTCCCCAGGCAGGAATTCGCTGTGAGTTGCTAAGTGAATGATTCCAAAAGGCCGATTTGCCCGCTGAGCTTGCAAATTTCCGAGAGTAAAATCTTGATTCAAAAATAATTTTCCTTCTGAGGGCGGCGCGATCGACTCTAACTCCACCGGTACCGCTGGTAATGGTGCTTTATCTTCAAATACCGACGCCCCCATTGCCAAAATTTCATCATCCGCAATATTGTCGTAGCCGATATCAGTTAAACTGAGACTCGGCATGACGCTAATACTGTATTGCTCAACTAAAAATTGTTTGCCATTATGAAGAGCAGCAAAGGGCACACTCCGCAAACCTGCTGCCGGAATTACAATTAAATTGTCAATATTTAAAGCAGCCAATTCTGAGGCCATTGGCGCAATTAACCAGCGATAAAGTTTTTGAGCAGAATCCAAATAACTAATGCTGCTTCTTCTTCTGGGATTAGTTATTTCGGTTTGCAGGGCGTCGGCTAGTTGCAACACCTGCCAGCGCGTTGTCGCCGAAATTAAAACACGCTGCGGTTGAGCGTTAGCTGTTACTAACACTAATTCTAACTGCTCCCCGTTAGGAACATCGGAAACTTCTTTGCCATCCGGCTGCAACCTCTGGGTCAATTTATCTTCTAAGTGATGAGGGGGCTGGGATGCGAGGTTTCTTCTCACAGGAAATAGATTAGATAAATCCTGACTGGCCACCAACACCGAACCATTTTCTTTGGCTGCGGCTGCATCCGCTCTGCTGAGCCAATTCATATAGATGATTGCAGATTTTGCCCCGGTAATTTGTTCGTTTTTGCGAAGAGTTTCGTAAATTACCGATAGATTAGTAATCGGCTTTCTTGGGGGCAAGTCCAGATATTTTTCGTACTCGCGAGTAAAGATTTCCTCAAATGCTAAAACTCCCGAACCTGCCGAATCTAGCCTGAGAGAAGGAGCGAAAATATCCGGGCTAATTCCGGGAGTTTCGTATCGACTTTGCGATCGCAATTCTACTTGCAAAGATGCAGGAAGTGACAGCGCAGGATCAGGATTTACGGACTCTAGAGGCGGTTCGGGAATTGGTTCGGGAATTGGTTCGGGAATTGGTTCGGGAATTGGTTCGGGAATTGGTTCGGGAATTGGTTCGGGAATTGGTGCAGGAGTAGAGGACGCGGCCGGTGTAATTAGGGAAATCTGATTTGGTAAACTTCCTTGGGTGTAAGTTTGTCCAAAAGAAAAAGTGGGCAAAATGGCGTTTCCCCCGCCAGCATTAATGCTTCCCAGGGTTCCATTGTCGATCGCGCCGCCAACTACAAACGGTTGATCGCTACCGCCTCCGTGGCGAATTGCGATCGCGCCCGCCCCCGCACCTCCGGCAGTAGAAATACTCGAAGAATTGCCCGATATATCATTGAAAACATTGTTCGATTGAAACAAACCGAGGGTTGTCACATCAACGCTGCCACCAGTGCCACCAGTGCCGCCTTGAGCGTTGATAAAGCCCGACTGAATGTTATCAGTAGCGTTCAGGGAAACGCCCCCGCCGTTGCCGTTTGAAGTGCCGCTGGAGTTGATATCTAGAGCCGAAAAACCCGCTTTCGAGGTGACATCAATATTTCCGCCGATCGTCCCCGAAGCGTTCAAAGCTCCCGCAGTTAAAGGCCCAGCATTGCTTTTGAGAGCGATCGCGCCTCCAGTTCCCGCCGATGACGAGTCGATCGCACCCGCTGAAACAGTATTTCCCTCAACCCGAATCCTCCCACCATTCGAGGTAATATTACCAGTCCGAACCTCGCGGCTTCCTTGCAGGTTCACCCTGCCGCCATCGGTCCTTAAATTACCCTCTAAGAGGACATTTTCTGCCTTGATATCGGCTCCCAAAGCGGCCGTGCTGTCCCCCCCGAAGGTAACAGAATCTCGCGCGTTAACGCTCAAACTTCGCGCTGTAATTGTGGAAGCAGCCGTCACGCTAGCAGCATCAGCCGAGAGCAGGCCCAACCTCTGAGTTTGACCGACTAGGCCGTCAAAAGTAATGTTGCCGCCAGCGCGCAGCGTCAAATTATTTGCTCGGCCCGGCGTGCTGTCGAGGGTATTGGCAAAAGCAATATTGCCGGTAGTGGCGGTTAGGGCGGCGGTGCGATCGACTGTGACGTTACTATTGAAAGTCATGTCGCCAGATGTCGCAATATTGCCCGATACCTCGGTACTGCCGGCGTTGACATTCAAACTCGCCAGCGGTGCAGCTTGACCGACTGTAGCGCCGAACAGCACTCGTTGAGCGTCTAGTCTCAGGGCGCGAGATCCGTCTAGGCTACCGGAGAACAGAATGTTGCCGGTAACTTCCGTGCTCAAAGCCACGTCAGCATTGAGGGATGCGTTTCCTGTAAAAGTGAGATCGCCGCCGGATGTGGCAATGTTGGCGTTGAGATCGGTTTGGGGCGCGTCCAGAGTCAAGCTAGCGCTGCCGCTTGTTCTTAGGGGATTGTCGATCGCGATCGATCTGCCTTGAAGTGTTAGCGGGCTGTTGAAGGTAATGGGTGCGACGATCGCGATCGACGAGCTGCTACCGTTTTCGCGCCCGATCGCGATCGAACTAAAACCCCCCGCCAAAGCGCCGAGATCCGTTGCAGTCAAGTCTAAAAGGCCCAAAACATCGCCGGTGCCACCGATCCGAATTCCTCGGCTATCGTTGGGTTGCAAGCGAATTGTTCCCCCCGCACTGCTGACAGAATTGCTGCCGCCTCTGAAGTCAATGCCGTTAGCAGTGATAGCAATATTGCCGCCGTTAGCATTGAGTCCGCCCAGAGAGATGCTGCTGGCGAAAAAGTTGATGTTGCCACCTTGAGTCTCGATTAAATCGTTGGGGTCATTGACAACAAACACTCCGCCCGCTCTAAATGTTACGGTGTCTCCCGTTCTCGCTTGCAGGGAAAGTTTGTTATCGGGCAAGTCTTGGAGGGTGATGTAGCCGGGGGTATCTAGAACCACGTTGCTGCCGGCCGCCATCTCTTCCAACTGTACTTCTGAGATCGATGTTTCATTGGGTTCTGGTGCCGATTCGAGTTCCCCGCCAGTCGATCCCCCGCTGGTGTCGCCGTTACCGCTGACGATCGTAATATTTGCCGGATCGATCCACAAATTGCCGATCGCACCGTTAGTCGCGCGGGTATCGACCTCTCCTTGGAAAGTTAAAGCATTTTTGCCGGAAACTTCTACTCTGCCGCCGTTACCTGCGGCGATGCCCCCGCGAGCAGTAATATTACCGAAGAAGCGAGTTGTATTGTCTGACCAAATTACCGCAGTGCCGCCATTGCCGCGGTCGATCGCGTCTGCTGCGATCGTAGAATCAGGACTAACATAAGTTACCTGGGCGTTTGGCACTGGTTCCATCCCTTGGAAACCGCCTCCGACGCGCACAGTACCTCCGCCGTCTGTCCCGGAAGCATCGATATTTGCGCCGAAGAGTCCAACTTTTTCCCCTAAAATATTCACTGTGCCGCCAGCATTCCCAGAAGGGCCAAATACATTTACAGAACCGGAGACGATCGCACTTCCGGCAACTGCGGGCACTGTTTGGCCGCTAGTCAGTACCAATTGACCTTGTTCGTTAGTCGTTAAACCTGTGGCTGACGCTACGCCGGGGCCTGTTAGCAACTGAGGCAAAGAAACCGGGGCGATCGCCGATTGTTCTGACTGCAAAGACGGAGTAATTTCTAAACTTAATAAATTGCCAGCTTGACTGATACGGACTGCATTTTCTCCCGGAACAGCAGCCACAGTAATTTGACCGCCTGGAGCCGATAATTGTCCTGTATTAATAACGGTGCCACCGAGTAAAGTTAAACTTTGGCCGCTACCAACTGCCAAGTTTCCTGCATTGACAATTGCCCCCACTTGTGAGTTGTTAAAATTAAATTGATTGGGATTTCCCACTAAAGCTTTGTAATCATTAATTCCGGCAGAATTGAACCAGTTATCGCCGAACCCAATACCTGTAGCAGTTGTCGCGAAAAAAGACCCCGGCACGTTTAATCTAGCATTTTGACCGAAGACAATTCCCGCCGGATTCATTAAGAATAAATTTGAGTTGCCGCCGCTTACAGAAATCAGACCGTTAATGATGGAAACATTTTCGCCGGAAATCCGCCCTAAAATATTTTGAATATTTGGATTAGTTAGAAAATTAGCGATTTGACCTTCGCTGAGATTAAATTGACTGAAGCTGTGAAACAGATTGGCCCCGTTTCCTGACAGTTGTCCGCCACTAATATCTGTACGGTTTTGCTCGGACTGAACAACAGTATTTGTGCCGTCAGTAGCGGGAACGACAGGTTGCGATCGCACTGCTAGCGGTAGCAGCCCAAAACCTAATGTCAAAATTAGAGCAGAACGAAAATAGGTCATTGGAGGAAGCCATTAGTCATTAGTCATTAGTTCTTAGTCATTAGTCATTAGCCGGAAGGAAGAGGGAATTCAGAAAAGCCAATTCTCCATTACCAATTTTAATCTCTTATCGTCTTGATTTTTTTTGAGCTGTAATGTTCCGCCCAAGTGCCAATAAACTTAAAAAGGTCGATCGAACACCGCCACCGCTGGGGGTCGATCGCACTCCAAAACCACCCGTTGCCAGAATGTGGGAAATTCAAGAAAAATTTTGTATTGATCTGTAACAAGTGTATTGACAAAATCCCCCCAGAGTCCTATGATTGGAGCACTGATTGGGTGGGAAAGTAAAAACCCACACAATAACTGGCTCCTCTAATAAAGTTAAAAACAAAATATTGATGCTTTTAGAGACCAACCATGCAAACTCCAGCTTTCCCATTTCTAACTGAACAGATAGTAGAGCGGATATTTTCGTCAGGCGAACTGACTCGCGATGACAGACAGCGAATTCAGTCAATGCTCTTAAATGAGTCGATCGGCGAAAATGAATTGAGCTTAATTGAAAGAGTCATGGAAGGCGTAGTCAAGGGAATCCTTGATGTGATGAATTAGTTGATAACGGGCGCTAACATATCTAAATGTAGGGTGCGCCGAGGCACACCTTACCCTAATTTTAAATAAAATCGAAAAGCGAAAATTCTGTCACCGTTCTAAAAATCATCATCCGGGCCGTCATCCGGGCTGCCATCCGAGCTCGTATCACGACGCACAAGTTCAGAAGGAGGCCTATCGTTACTCCAGGCCCACCACACGGAATCGCACTGGCAGCGGTAAAATTCTTGCCACTTGCGGCGGTTGAACTCGGTGTATACTGGCGATCGGCGATTAATCCAGACCTCAGTGGCATCCGTACAGCTAGCACCGCACTTGGGACAGCAAAACTCATTAGCGTGAACCGCCGTCGCAGTCCATTCAGGAGGATGTGGAGCAAAAGCTTCCATGTGTTAGAGTTTCTATCTAAACTGCTGGTAATTACGGCAAATCAAGGCTTGCTAAAGATCCGCAGAGTTCGGAATGACCTAAGCAATGACATAAGTACGCTGTTGAGTGCGTAATTTATCTGCCCGTTATTTTTTTTAGCATTTGCCGTCAGATGAATAGTATAACTGATGTGGTGCAAACCGTCGATCGGCATTCTCAAGTATTTCAAGGAATCGGCTTATGTCTATCTACAATCTTATCTCGTTTCTGGGCATTTTTGGCTTATGTGCGATCGCCTGGGTTTTCTCAGAAAATCGCAAAGTTCAGTATATACCTTGGCGCGTCATCATCTGGGGCATTGGCCTGCAATTAGTCTTAGGATTTTTAGTATTCCTGTTCCCCCCAACTCGCATCGCCCTAGAGTGGTTTACTAGCTTACTGGATGGAGTATTCACCGCTGCTGACGCTGGAGCGAGGTTTGTCTTCGGGAGCAATGTTGTACCGATACCTGGTCAAGCTCCGGCAGTTAATTTAGGATATATTTTTGCCTTTCGAGCTTTACCGACAGTCATCTTTTTTTCTGGCCTCATGGCCTTGCTATACAACATCGGCGTGATTCAAATTGTCACCGAACTTTTTGCCAAAATCTTTTATACGACAATGCGCTTGAGTGGCGCAGAAGCGCTCAGCGGCGCTGCTAATATTTTCGTAGGAATTGAAGCGGCAATTGTCGTCAAACCTTATTTGCCGAAAATGACTCGTTCGGAACTTTGTGCAATCCTCTCTTGCTGTTTTGGGACTGCCGCTTCTTCAACTTTAGCAATTTACGTCAGTTTTCTCAAGCCTGTTTTTCCCAATATTTTAGGACACTTAGTTTCAGCTTCAATTATCGCCATCCCCGCTTGTTTTGTTCTATCCAAAATCTTAGTGCCGGAAACGGGAGTGCCCCTAACAATGGGCGGCATTCCCAAGGAAGAACCGAAGCCTAAAGGCCGCGAGTTTGTGGGCGAAGAAATTTCCGAAATGGACGGCGAAGAATTCAAACAAGAGACTGTTGGGGGAGAACCTATCGAACGAGTCAGCCCTCTCGATGCAGCGATTATTGGTGCATTGGACGGTGTAAAAATGGCAGTGGCAATTGCCGCTGTTTTGATTTTAATCTTGGGCTTAGTTTCCTTAATTAATCAATTCTTTGGCTGGCTGGCAATTTTGCCAGGCCCAATTGGTGGCTTTTTCAAAGTTGTCACCTTAGCCAACATTATGGGATTTTTATTTTATCCCCTGACACTCTTAACAGGAGTTTCATTAGACGACTCTTGGCAAGCGTCAGTAATCATCGGCCGTCGGCTGTTAGAAACAGCCATTCCGCCCTATCAAAGTTTAGCAGAAGCGGGCGCAAAAGGACTGGTGAGCGATCGTACAGTTTTAATTGTCAGTTACGCCCTTTCCGGCTTCGCCCACTTAGCTTCCGTCGGCATATTTGTCGGCGGCACGATCGCCCTAATTCCCTCCCGTCGCAAAGACATTTCCGAACTCGGTTGGAAAGCATTATTTGTCGGCACTTTAGCCACAATGATGATCGCTTGCATCGCCGGCACTTTCGACACCGGAGACGCCAGCATTTTAGGCGCTAAAACAGCCCCTGCTGCCCCGCTAACAGCCCCTGATTCTCCAAAACCGCTGCCATCCCCAGCCGCGAATTCAAAGCCGTCAGTTGCCCCAGCAATTGCCAGTCCGAAGCCTTCGCCCAACGCCGAAAAAGCGGCTCCGAGAGCTCAAAAATTTCCCTCTCCCGAATCCAATAAAAACCCTTAATTATCTTCTATTGACTTGTAGGGGCGGGTTTTTCCAACAATATTTAACTCCCGTCAAAAATCTATAGAAACCCGCCCCCACACAACCAATAACCTACATCAACTTTGATTGGGATAAAATCAGTTAGGGACGCACTCTGACTCAAGAAACCGGGTTTTTCACCAAATCTGTGGCTGTAACAAAATATTCTCGCAAAAAACCCGGTTTCTGGCTACCCGTGCATAAGTCCTAAGATTGTCAATTATCGACAAATATTGTATGTAAAACTAGCCCTTGGGTGACGGTGGTTTTTAGAGATTGTCAATTATCGATAAATATTGTAGGTGAAACTAGCCCTTGGGTGGGGGCGGGTTTACGAGATTGGAGGTTTTAGGCAATTATTGTAGGTGAAACCCGCCCCTTGTATCTTAAAAGAGTGAGTTAGTCGATGGCTAGATCAATCAGGTGATCGTACCAACAATCAGGCGATTGTACCGACAATCAGTCGATCGTAGCGACAATCAGTCGATCGAACCGACAATCAGTCGATCGAACCGACAATCAGTCGATCATACCGATGATCAGTCGATCGAACCGACAATCAGTCGATCATACCGATGATCAGTCGATCGTACCGATGATCAGTCGATCGTACCGATCGACGAAGTGAATCTAAAGAAACAAGGAAA
>NZ_JAUBVE010000122.1:0-10075 GCF_036705715.1 Microcoleus sp. AT3-D2
TATGGCACAGGCACAACGGCTCGCGGGCTATGGTCTAGACGTTTTGAAGAAGCTGTTTAGAATGAAATAGCCCTGGAATAATTGGTCTAATATTTTAGAATTATCATCCACAAAATCACCATTTAAAAATAGATAACTCACTTACAGCAGCGCAAGATCCTTGAAGCAACGGCGCGTTAACTCGATTCTTGCAGCTCCGTCATTATTGTTGCGGATGTCAATGTTTGTAGCAAAAAAGTAAACATTTTTATCCTTTTCTAAATAACCTACATACCAGCCAATTTGAGGCTTTGTTTGTTCTCCAAAGCTTGCCCAGCCTGTTTTTGCCCTAATTGTATAATCGGGAGTTTGTTCAACAATTATGATGTCTTTCACCAGAGACAGCGATCGCTCGGAGAAGGGTAAGTCATTTTTGTAGAGACGGCGGAGAAACTGAATTTGCTCGTTGGGTGTGATTCGCAGTTCTCCCTCTAACCAGAATTTGTCAATATCGTCTTTGTTACCGATTTTTTGGTTGCCATAACCGACTGTAGCTACCCATTTTTGCATTTGCTCGTGTCCGACTCGGCGGGCGAGAACTTGGTAAAACCAAACGGCGGAAAGTTTCATGGCTTGTCTCATATTCAAGTCTCGATTCCAGGCGGGAATTTGCCTTTGAATTCCATCCCAAGTTAGAACGGCAATCTCATCTGAAATCACCCCTGTTTCTAAGGAAATTAGAGAGTTGAGAATCTTAAATGTAGATGCAGGTAAAAAAGCTGTGGCGTTACGCTGCGGGTTCTGTTGATAAAGCCGATCGCTATTCAAATCGTAAATCGCTATCGAGCCTTCAACCCCTAGTTCTTGAAAGTGCCGTCCAAAATTCATTGTCTGAGCAACATCTCCTCCGCGAGGCGGAGATTCTTGCACTGGAGGTGACACGGTTAAGGCTGATTGCGGTGGCTGAACTAAAACAGAAATAATGCAGCCTAATACAATTAAAACAACAGCGATCGCACGAGATATTCTGTTCATAAACTTCGATAATTTAGCCAAATCACAGGCAGTAACATCACAGGCGCGATTGACTTGTAAGGTGCGTCTGACTTACGCTGTGTAAGAAACGATTAGGGTTAGCCCTTGACGCACCCTACTATATATAGCTGTCAATTGCGTAATTACTTAACTAGAAAACTGCCATAATATTTAAGGCTACCAAACAGCTTAACTGAATTACTAAGCTGAGTAACCGAAACTTTGGATCGAGGCCAGCGATGTGAACTGCTGAATGTACAAGCCGAAATAGAATGTACACAACAATCAGCACATCTACTGCTGTTCCTGAAACACCCCTAACTGTTAGAAGGAAAACAACTCCCAAATACAAAGGCAGGTTTTCTATCAAGTTGGATTGTACTCGAAATAGTCGCCAAAGCAAGCTGTCGTCGTTTGGTGTGCCGAAATCTTTTACAGAACCGCCCGCAGATAGATGCCGAATCCTGACTGCTAGCAGCATGATGACAACCGCGATCGTCCACAGGATGAAAATTGTTAAACCCCACAGAGGAAAAGTCATATTTGTCTGTTCAATTTGCATCATCTTTCTACCTTGCGAAACTGCTACTAAGACTTTAGAAAAGTTATCGGTCAAGACTCTTGTTCTGGCGTTTTCCTTTTTAGTTAAAACAGCTTGAGGATGTTTCTATTCTGGCTGTTTTCCGACATGGATAGATCGCTCACCACGCTCAAAGCAGCATCTAACCGACAAGCTGACGCTAACTAGAGTGCGATCGCATCTCGTGAGTGTCATTTCTAGCCGCTAGCAACCGAGCGTTTACAGAGGGTTTTCGGCAAGACGATCGCACCATTGTATCGAGCAAGTGTTCGATCGCACCCGGTAGATTCTGGCAAAAACCAGTGTGAACCCGCGATGTCTGAACGATCGTGCTGCGGGGTGCTACGAGCCAGTGAAAGCGCTCTCTGTGGGGAAGTTGACCGATCGCGCCAGATTCCTTGCCGCCCGCACAAATGATGGGAATGACTGCTAGGTGATTGCGAATCATTTCCAGATCCAACGTTGAGTCGATCGCCATCAAGCGCTGTTCATCAATTTCGATACGGGCTTCGAGGAATTTTTTCGTACCGCAGGAAACGATCGCCCCCACGTTGATAAACTCCTCGCGCTCAACTTTGGGAACGACGCGGATAATAGCGTAATCATAAAGAAATCGATCGGGCACTAATCGCTTCCTCCAAAAAAATATGTGGTGATTCTAGCCGATTTAGCAGGTACTCGATATAAGCATTCCGATGTTCGTTGCTATCGCTGAAAGGAGAATCTCCCACCAGCCAAGTATCAGGAATTAGTTTAACAATGTTGCGAATGAGGTCCGGGGTTAGCGTTTGAGTCATCTTTGAATTTGCCGCTTCCAGCGTACTCGCAAAACGCAGCAGAACGTGGTCTTTGATTGGGGGGAAACGATCGCGGCTGCGCGAGAGATAATCTTTCCAGGTGTGGTGGAAGTAGAGGGCTGCACCGTGATCGATCAGCCAAAGCCGGCGGTGCCATACCAGCATATTTGCATTGCGCGACGTGCGATCGATGTTGGTCACGAAAGCATCGAACCAGACGATTTCTGAGGCGAGATCCGCATCGGACTTACCCACTATCGGGTCAAAAGTGATGGAGCCCGGGAGATAGTCGAGGGCGAGGTTGAGGCCAGCACTTGCTCGGATCAAATCTTGAATTTCCGGGTCAGGCTCAGTGCGAGCCAGTTCGGGATCGAGTTCAACAAAGACGAGTTCGGGGATTGGGAGCCCGGAGGCGCGAGCAATCTCTCCCGCCACTAGCTCGGCGATCAGAGATTTGGCTCCCTGGCCCGCACCGCGAAATTTGAGCACGTACATACCATCATCATCTGCTTCGACGATCGCCGGCAGTGATCCGCCCTCGCGCAAGGGAGTGACATATCTGGTAGCAATGACTGTTCGCAAGCTTAGACTCATGCTATTTTCGATTTAAGATTTGAGATTTTCGATGGGAAATCACTGATTTTATGAGGGTTTTGAGCACGGGATTACAGACAGTTGGATTCTTTTTTTTAACTGGGACTGATGTTAATTAGCGTGTTTACTAAACTGATGACTAAAAGGACACAACAATGTTGTGTCCCTACGGAATTTTGCCAAATCTTGCTTTGAGACAGTCATTAGTCATCAGCCATTAATCAACTAATAACTCATGACTAACCACTAATCAGTTGTACTAACGTGGTCGATTCTCTCTAATTGCCAGAGAATTTGGTTGCCTTCGCGCCGCACCCGCGACACTACCCAATTTCGCCAAACCCAGTTGTCTCCACGACTGGTGACAGCGCTGGCATTTACATCCATCAAATCAGCCAGTTCAGAACTGGTAATCAAGTAGCCTTTCGTCGCAACCTCGTCGGCGATGTGCAACGTTTCGATCAGATTGCGGAGGTCCTGAACCCTCACCTCGCGGGGCAAGTTCTCCAGGGTATCGGCAGTTGAATCCATCATGGTAGAGTTGGAGATCGGAAGGTCAGAAGTTATGACATAGGATTCTATCGTTTTGTTACCAGTTGCGTTCGTTTCTTCCGAAACAATTGTGTTGTCAAAGTGTAGGGGCGGTGCCCCCGTGCCCGCCCCGGCCTCATCTCCCGTTGGTTTCTGCTGTTGCAGTTCGGGAGTGAGATTGTGCGAGAAACTGCGGGCGATTTCATCGCATCTGTCGTTGTAGAAGTCGCCGGAGTGGCCGCGGACGTGTTCCCACTTGATTTGTCGAGAATTCAGCTTGTCTAGCAGATGCCAGAGGTCTTGGTTGACAACATCTTTGCCCGTTGAGGTTTTCCAACCTTTATTTTTCCAGCCTTGAATCCATTTAGTGATGCCGTTTTTAACGTATTCGCTGTCGGTGTAAACGGTGACTGGTTCGGTTTGACCCGAATTGGCAAAAAATTCCAGCGCAGCGACGGCCGCCTGCATTTCCATGCGGTTGTTAGTGGTTTGGGGGTCTCCACCCCCGAGTTCGTGACAGTTGCCGTCGGCGAAGCAAACTACTGCACCCCAGCCGCCTGGGCCTGGGTTGCCGGAACAAGCGCCGTCTGTGTAGAGACTTTTGATTTTGGGAATTGTCATGAGCGAATTAATTTGTCATTTAGAGGTAAGTTGTTTGCAAGTGCGATAATTAAGGCAATTGCGATAGTTTTACTTGCTGCTATGAAAAATGCCAACTTAAAGATTAAAAAGGTCGGGCTATTTATTTGTCCCTTTTCTTTGTTAATTTTTAATACTTTCGCGCAAGCACAGCCCATAGTGCCTGCTGCTGACGGTACGGGTACTGTTGTCACCCCCAGCGGCAACCGTTACGATATCAATGGCGGCAGTTTGTCGGGAGACGGCGCGAATCTTTTTCACAGTTTTGGGCAGTTTGGCTTGAATGAAGGTCAAATTGCTAATTTTCTGACTAATTCAGCTATTCAGAATATATTAGCTCGAATTGCTGGCGGGGACGCTTCGCTAATTAACGGTTTAATTACTGTCACGGGCGGCAATTCTAATCTGTTTCTAATTAATCCTGCGGGGATTGTGTTTGGCCCGAACGCGAGTTTGAATGTGCCGGCGGCTTTTACTGCAACTACTGCTACTGGTGTCGGTTTTGGTTCAAATTGGTTTAATGCTGCGGGTACAAATAATTTTAGCGCCTTGGTGGGTACGCCAAATGCTTTTTATTTTGGTGCGGGTGTACCGGGAAGTATTGTTAATGCTGGCAATTTAGCGGTGACTCCGGGGCAAAATTTGGCTTTGCTTGGCGGTACGGTTGTTAGTACCGGGCAGTTGTCGGCTGCGGGCGGGCAAATTACTGTTGCTGCTGTTGGGGGAGATCAGGTTCTCCGCATTAGTCAACCGGGGCATTTGTTGAGTTTGGAAATAGCAACGGGCGGAAATTTTGGTAATTTTCAACAGACTTTGAATCCTGTTTCTTTGCCGCAGTTGCTGACAGGTACTGGGCAAAATCAGGCGGCAGGTGTTGCGGTTGCGGATGACGGTTCTGTGCGGCTTGTGGCTTCTGGTTTGCAGGTGAATTCTGGGGATGTGGCGATTGCTGCTAATGTGTCTGGGCTGCCGCAGTTGAATGCGGGAAGTGCGAATTTATGGGCTGCGGGAAATCTCACGTTAGCGGGCGCTAGGCTGCAAACTACGGGGGATTTGAGTTTGCTGGGCCGGGATGCGGTGCGGGTCAGGGACAGCGCCCAGAATCCTTTTATGGCGCAGGCTGGGGGGAATTTATACATTCAGGCCGATCGCACGATCGACATTCTCACTCAAAATGCGATCGGCGGCTTATCTCTTCCCCCGCAATTCCAAAGCGGCGGCAATTTGAGTTTGGTTAGCAACGGCGTTATTTCGGGGGATTCTCACTTTGTTTCGGGGGGCAATTTTTCGATTCGCAATTTGTCGGGAATGCCGGGAAACTTCGTCAGTTTATTTGACCCGATTATCAGTTCGGAAGGAGATGTTTTCTTTGGAGATTATACCGGAGTTTCGCTGAAAGTCGAGGCGAGGGGGAGCATTGTTGCTGAGGATATTACAATTACCGGCCCCGATATTGCATTGGGTAGGGAAAATGTGAGTGGCGATCCAGATATTGCTATTTTAACCAGCAGTCCGGCCTTAATTCTGCGGGCTGGAGTGGCAAATTTGCTAAATCCTGCTACTAACAGTTTAGGTGAAGATTCAATATTTACAAGTCCACTTTTATCAAGCAATTTGATTTCAGTTGAAAATATTTCAGCCGGTGGACCTGTAATTTTGTCAGCGCCGGGAAGTATCGCAACTAGAGACATTAATGGCGGTCAAATTAGTCTCGAAAGCAGGGAAGCCGGAGTGCTAGCTGGGGGCAGATTAACTTCTAGTTCTACAATTAATATTCAAGCTAATGACAATATTATCTTGACAAGTGACATTTCTCGTGCAGATATCAACGGCAGTATTAGTCTGAATACTGTTCGGGGTAATATCGTCACAGGATCGATCGATACTGGGACTTCCGGGGCGATCGAACTCAGAGCTTTTGGCAATGTGAATTTTGGGACTTTGCAGGGCTCTAATGTTGATATTACCAGTAACTCCGGGGCCTTGGGAGTTTTGACTGATGCCAATACCATTGTTCCTAATACTACACCTGTCAATATCACAGCAACTGAGAATATCAATTTGACAGCTTTTAGGGACTTAACGGTAGGCAATCTCACCGCTGGGACTGTCAATGCTAGCAGCAGTACGGGAAGTGTTAATACGGGGGCGATCGCTACTTCTGGAGATGTCAGAATTCTAGCGACACAGCAAATAAACACAGGGGCAATAACTGTTAATCCTGTCGCCACAAATCCAGTTAATCCCATTATCCCTACAGTCAATCTGGACGCCCAAACTAATATTAGCGTTGATTCCATCAATGCTCCGGCGGCTAGGATTGCTTTGAGAGCAACTAGCAACTTAAATGCACGGAGTTTGCTGGGGGGGTCAGTCGAACTCAAGAGCGATCAAGGAAATATTGCCATCGGTAATACTACATCCCTGGGGAATATTAATGTCATAGCTTCAGAGAATGTAAGTTCAGAGAATTTGCTAGGAACAAGAGTTAATGTAACTAGCAATTCGGGAAGTATTGATATTGCAAGCGCTACAGCAACAGAAAATGTCAATTTAACAGCGCCGCTGGATGTGAATTCAGGGGATTTGCGGGGCGTGGGAGTTAATGTAACTAGCAATACGGGAAGTATTGATATTGGCAATACCGACGCCACAACAGGAAATGTCAATTTAATAGCGCCGCTAGATGTAACTTCACGAAACTTGCAGGGAGTTGAAGTTGATGTCACTAGCAGCAGGGGAACTGTCAGCACCGGCAATATAGATGCTTTGGGAATTGTGAGGATTTTAGCCGGAAACGAAATCAGAATTGGGCGAATAAATGTTAATCCGATTGGGTTCGATCGAACTCCGACAGTCACTCTTAATGCCCAAAATGATATCAGTGTTGCATCCATAAATGCTCCGGGCGGTAACGTTAATATAGAAACTCCCAATTTTGTTCGAGTAACTGATATTTTCAACAACCAAAACGGCACTCCAGTTAGCATCTCGACTGTTAGGGGCGATCGGGTCGGATCGGTTGCGATTCGCCACGGTGGCGGCGATAGGAACCCGCCGATACCTTTTGTGGAAGGAGATGCGAGAATTAACGGTAGTGCTGCGCCGATCGATGGCGCTGTCAATATTATTCCGCCAACTCCAACTCCAACTCCAACCCCAACTCCAACCCCAACTCCAACCCCAACTCCAACCCCAACTCCAACCCCAACTCCAACCCCAACTCCAACTCCAACCCCAACTCCAACTCCAACCCCAACTCCAACTCCAACTCCAACTCCAACCGCAACTCCAACTCCAACCCCAACGGATAGATTCCCATTAGATAGAGGGCGATCACTTTTTCCCGATCGCAACCAACCCTTTAGTCGCGAACAGCGGCAGAACCAAAACAGAATATCGCGAGATATAGGAAAACCCGGAGAAAGGAGGCCGCCCGAAAGAATGCAATCTCCCAGAGAACTGAGAAATTTCATCAATTCAAATATCCGAGATTCAGTTATTCAGTCAGCATTTCGCGGCGACATCGGCAGGAATTTGGATGCCGGCAAAATATCGGCAGCTTTGTCTCTGCTGGACCAATCTTTCAGCCAAGAATTCGGGGAATATTTAGGGTTCAACATTAGCGACGAGTTGGTGTCCCCAGAGGAAATTCAAAAAAAGTTAGCATCCGTGGGTGCACAAACCGGCACAAAACCCAGCTTAATTTATCTGTTCTCGCAGCCCGAAGAATTAAATTTAATGCTGATCACTTCTTGCGGTGAAGTGGTTCACAAAAGTGTGCCGTCAGCGAACAGGCAAGAACTGCTGAAAGTTGTAAATGAGTTCAGGGGTGAGATTACCAAACCAGGGGTGCGGGCTACTACGAGTTATCTACCATCTTCCCAACAGCTTTATAAGTGGATGATTGCGCCTTTAGAGGACAGTTTAAAAAGCTGCGAAACGGATACTATTTCCTTTGTTGTCGATCGAGGTTTGAGAGGTATGCCCTTTGCTGCTTTGCACGACGGACAGCAATTTTTGGTGGAAAAATACAATCTCAGCCTGATGCCCAGCATTAATTTAACAGATACTCGCTACGTCGATATCAGAAATTCTCAAGTTTTAGCAATGGGTGCCTCGGAATTTTCCGATTTGAATCCTTTGCCTGCAGTTCCTGCAGAAATAGCCGCTATTTCTAGAGAGTGGCCGGGAGTTAGTTTTCTCAATGAGGGTTTCACTTTGGAGAATTTGAAGCGACAGCATCAAAGCCGACCTTTTGGGGTTATTCACTTAGCTACTCACGGCGAATTTCGACCTGGAACACCAAATAATTCTTTTATTCAGTTGTGGAATAGTCGGCTGCGACTGGATCAATTGCGGGATTTGAGATTGAATGATCCGCAAGTTAATATGTTAGTTTTAAGTGCTTGTCGGACTGCGGTGGGAGATGCACAAGCGGAGTTGGGTTTTGGGGGGTTGGCGCTGCAAGCGGGGGTGCAAACAGCTTTGGGAAGTTTGTGGTACGTGAGTGATGAAGGTACTTTGGGATTGATGAGTGAGTTTTACCAGCAGTTGAAGACGGCGCGAATTAAGGGGGCGGCGCTGCGACAAGCGCAAATTGCGATGTTGCGGGGAGATGTGCGTTTGGAGGGTGGCCGATTGCGCGGTTCGAGTCGGGGAGAGGGGGTGGAGTTGCCGGCTTCGCTGCAAGGGTTTGCGGATTTAAAGTTGTCACATCCTTATTATTGGTCGGCTTTTGTGATGATAGGGAGTCCTTGGTGATTGGTGATTAGTGATTTGTTATTGGTTGGATATCAATGATTTTTCGGGAAAAGTCGATCGCCCGCAAGCCAGCAAGTTCCGAGTGTGATCGCCCTTTTCACTATTTTTGATGCCGAGTCCGCCACCACACGATCGCTTGACGGGGGTGCGAGAATGCCTCTTCATGGCAGGGCTGTTTCAGCCTCTTGTAGGGGCTGCCCCCCGTGGCTGCCCCTATGTCTCAAACGCCTGTGAAGTCCCCTGTGGGGCATTAGTGACAAGTTAAGGTGATGAGTAAATTGTCAATGGGTATTTACATTAAGTAAAAAATGGATGAAACTCATAACAGGTAAGTAATTGGGGGATTGAGACGGGCCCTGACCAAGACTAGAACTACAAATCGAGATCACGCCAAGAAAAAACAACGGCTAATGATATAGCAATCCTAAGTGATTTTCTATATCTGTAAAATCTGAAAGTCTTGCTATACAAGAAGTCTAGGAAGACAAGAGGGCGTTTTGTTGTGAGACTCAAATCGGATTGCTATAGAGGATGAAGTAATTGCCCAACAACTCGAAGCATTACTGACACCAGCCATACTCAACCAGAAAAATTCCTACGGTCAACAAGGACCCAGAGATCGCATTCTCAACTTGCCCCTGATGATGGCTGCGGTGTTAACCTTACTATGGCGAGATGTAGCAGGGGTAAGAGAACTGACTAGAATGTTAACTAGAGATGGTTTTTTGTGGTGTAATCCCACCCTCGTCAGCCAACAAGCACTCTCACAAAGATTTTTCACCTTTCCTGCCGAGCTATTTGAACAAGTATTTAAAGACTTATTGCCAAGGTTAAGAACAAATTGGCAAAGCAGAAATCAACTAACCTTACCAGAAAGTATTCAGTTTACATTAACAAAAATTGAGCAAATTTGGATTATAGATAGTTCAATATTTATTAGAGGCATTGTTTCGGAAATCATCAAGTTTAGAAGAGACTAAAGTCGGACAAATGGCGGGAAAGATAAGTACAGTAATTGATGCGAGTAAATCGACTACCAGTAGAAATTTGGTTTCCCTAAAATGCGAAAAACTTGATATACTGTAGTTTAGACTAACCAAAGATGAGAACGGTGGCAAAAGAAGAACTAGAGCCACCGCGCCAGGAGAGAATGAGG
>NZ_JAUBVE010000123.1:0-10030 GCF_036705715.1 Microcoleus sp. AT3-D2
AATTCTAATTAACTCATAATTTTGCCTGAATATCATTATACTATGTATTTGTGTAATTAATTCTGTCTAACTACTTATAAAAAAAGCAGTAGCGATCGTTATTTAGCAAAAAATATGTAGCACAATTTTCCGGTGCAAAGGATAGCGACGTTCTGCCACAACAAATCACATCGCGTTATAATGTAACAATTACCGTACCGCCTGAATCTCGTTAAAATCTCGCAGGGATAATTGTATAACAATGTACATACCAGAGTCGCAGCCAACGCAAACAAAAGTGCTGCCGACGATTTACGCTCTACCAAGTGAAGACCCGGATCACCCAGGCTTGCCTGACGAATATCACCATAACAATCACAAAAGCTGCAAGATAGTTGCTTTCTCCCTAATTATCTAGCCGATCGCGTATTCTCGGCTAGCGATATAAATCTCTACTACGAATCCAATCATCCCAATTGGTACAAAAGACCCGATTGGTATTTATTTGTCGTCGAAGTGTTGAGAGTTTACCGAGACAGAGACTTGCGCCAAAGTTACGTCATTTGGGACGAAGCAGTAACTCGTTTAATCGCCATCTAATTTCTGTCCGCAGGTACGGAAGATGAAAAGTTGGGGCTGACAGAATCGACCAAAAAAAACTACAGACTAAGTGGCAGATTTACGAGATAATTTTGAAGATTCGTTATTACTTTGTTTTTAGCAAATACAACAACTAATAGAGAGTATTTCGCTGATTTGGAAACCTTTACAGCGAACAACTTTTAACAGCTTCTCGATTCTGGATACTGGAAATAAAGTTGAGTTTGGGTTTGTGGTAAGGTTCTTTCTTACAGCATCAGAGGTTGTGGCTGCGCTAGTATGATGTTAATGGCAATTTAGCTCGGACTCCAGAAGGATTTTAAAGACAGCGAGCTCAATTGGAAAGGCAGTGAGCCGAATCTGAAAGTCAGCGGGCCAATCCATTAGCCGATCGACTGCGAGCAATGGGCATTAATCCAGATGAGCTGTAAAATTAAGTAGCAGCGCGAAATACGGTCTGCGGTGTCAATAAAAACTTATTAACTAAAAATAACTTATGCCTGAATCTACCTCATTGCGCGATCGCTACCTAGCACTAATCGACAAAATTGTCGAAATCACCCTCAAAGGTCAAATTCGCTCCAAAGAACAAGTTTATCAAATGCTGGTGCAAGACATTAGTACCGGTACTGGCGAAATCTTTGAACGCTGTTTCGGCGAACGCCTTGATGCCTCCGAAAATCAACTCAGAAATGAAAAAGACGAAATCAAACAAGCAAAGGCAAATCGCACCCTCCGAGCTCTCAAAACCATCCAAGGAGAATGGGAACGCTGGCAGAAAGATAACCGCGTCGATCGCGAAATTGCATCCTCAATCCAACAAATCGTTACGGCAGAATCTAACGCCCGCCTTCTGGCATTATTGCAAGTAATCGATCCGAATAAAGAACATCCGCTGACTCTCGCTCAATTGCAGCAATTGGCAAAATCCCTACACCAACAAATGCTGCAAACTGCCAATCCCGAAACCGAACAAGATTTGCAGCAAATCACCGCCGGCATCGCTAAAGGTTTAGAATCTTGGCAGCGTTTGGAACCGGAACTTGTGGGCTGGATTTATCAGCCGCAGCAGCTAGGATTTGCTGGTAGTCCCGAACAAAATGGGCCTTGGGCTTTTTGGGCAAAAAAAGTTAACAGTCCCTTTCCCCAGGCTCTTTTGAAGACTATTGCGCTCGGTGAATCTATAGTTCAATTCGCAGCCCAGCAATCAAATTTAGATTTAGGCATATTGGTGGAAGTTGCGATTATTTTGCAGTGCTTGCAGCGGGCGTTGGCGTCATGGTTTGACAAGCAAGTTTACGATTCCAAAGTGTCAACAAAAGCTTCAATTTCTACTTACATTACTTTTGCGGTAATTTGGAGTCAGCTAGCTAGTGGGTTTAATAATTCTACCAAGAGCGGGGAACAGTTGGCAAATGCTTGTTTTCAAGTAACTTTGCAAATTTTGCGCGCTTTTTCTCAGCGAGAATATTTTCCGCTTTACGGGGGAATTTTTGCTTCGTTTGATGGTAAAGCTCTGCGGCATACTTTGGATTATTTAGATGAACCGCTGCGGCGAGTTGAAGGCACTCAAGCGAAAGCTCGGATTCTGACGCTTTTGGGTTATTCGATGCAGGCGGCTGGGGCTTACGAGCGATCGCTCTTGCTGCACAAACAAGCACTGGAAATTGCCCGTACCGAAGGAGACAAAGCTTGCGAAGTTGCCAATCTCAATCACATCAGCCGCAACTATGTTGCTCAAAAAAATTATCAGGAAGCGATTAATTACAGCCAGCGGGCTTTAATTATGGCACGACAAACGGGAGAGCGACAAGGCGAGGCAAATGCTCTGGCTAATTTGGGTTACAGTGAAGTGTTTCAAGCGCGGCAGTTGGAGGAGGTGGAACCGGAGGTTTACGAGAGTGCGATCGGCTATTTAGAACAAGGTTTGTTGCTATCGGAAAAATTGGGCGATCGCCAAAGTCAAGCTTTTTGTTCCAGCAGTCTCGGTATTGCTAAAATCGCCCTGGAAAATGCTGAAGGCGCGATCGAATATTTGCTCAAAGGTTGGCAAGCGGCTCAATTCTCAGGAGATTTATATTTGCAAGGTCTGAATTTGGCTTACTTGGCTCAAGCTTATTACAGAATCAACTCACTAGAAAAAGCGATATTTGCAGGCAGTTTGGGGATGTATACTTTGGAGCAAATTGGTGCGATGGAGTGGCGTCAATCGGCTGGTTTGTTGACAATTTTGCGGGGCCAAATGGGGGCGGAATCTTTTAAACAATCTTTGGCTAAAAGTCGAGCGAATATCATTCCTGCGATCGGTGTTGATGGGTACGATTACATCCCGGAGTTGCTGGAAAAATATCAGCAATCTATTTAACTCTTTGTGGAACAGGCATCTTGCCTGTTGCTGAGAGGGGTGCAAAATGTAAGTTTTAACTCACCCAATAGCTGCATTATCAATAAGTCTTTCATGGGCGGGCAGGATACCCAACCCCTACTCCCCACAACCAAATTTAAGTTTTTGTGGAACAGGCAATATGCCTGTTCCGGAATATTTTTATGCACCCCAACCTCCAAATAATTAATGCTCAACTATCACCGGTGTGCCAACTGCGACTTTCTCAAATAAAGCCTGTGCGTCTTTATCAAACATTCTGACGCAGCCGTGAGAAGCCGCCCCCCCAATCGACTCTGGATTCGGAGTACCATGAAAACCAATCACATTCTTGCCATCCGTCCAAAACCCCATCCACCTACTCCCTAAAGGATTATCGGGCCCAGCAGGAATAAGTTCTCCTGTCCAAGGATTTTGCCAAACTGGATCTTTGATCATTTGCATAACTTTAAAATTGCCTGTAGGAGTTTCCCAGCCGCCTTTTCCCACAGCAACCGGGAAACTGGTTTGCACCTTATTTTGTCGGTAAACATAGACGCGGCGTTCTCGCAATTTGAGCACTAAATGCACTTCCTCAATAGGATTTACCGCAGGCTTTTGTTCCTGGGGAATATAAAGAAATGGTTCTCCCAAGGGCGGCAGTTCTGGGGTCTCGATATTCGGCAATTGTGTCTCGGATGTGGGCCGCTGCGCTGCGAGTTCGCTATTACTTGAAGTAGCGGCTGCCACTGGCTGCTGTAGGGCGACCGACAGCGCGGCTGCACTCAAGCTCAGCACAACTAGCTTATTAAATAAAAATTTGCTGTTCACCATTTTTTGTTCGCTAAACTCCTAACCAGCAGTTCCTACAAAGTTTTTATCTAATTATCCGCCAACCGCACCCGTCACAAAATTTTGAGATGGGTTTTTGACGGCAACTACGCTGCACAGTTTTTAGGTAAAATTTCACCACTGATAACTTGTAACTCAACACAAAGCTTAGGCAATAATACTAAAACCACAGGGTTTTTATAAGAGGCTCAGTGGAATTACGCAATAGAAGGTCGTGAGAAAACCCGGTTTATGCGTAAATATTCCAAGAACATGATTAAATTCTACCTCCAACTAATTTTATTTTTTAGCCATGACCGACTGGCGATTAAGTATTCAAACTATGGCGCTGCTGTATCCGGCAAGCACAATCTGTCTTTGGGTAGAGTTACCCCCAGCAACAGTTAGGTTGGCGGAAAAAAACTGCTAAGGTCGATCGAATAAACTAAATATATCACGTCAACACTCTAGAGATGCAAACCGCTGAACTTGTTGTAAATCGGGAACTTATGATGTAAACTTTAGTCTTTCAATACTTGTTCGATAATCTTTTTTTGAGATTGTCATAAATTTCCTACTCTGGGGATTAAACTGGATTAGGTATAGAGGTTGGGACTTTCGTGCAGCGGAAGCAAACCCGACCCTGAATAGCAGTTAATGTGAGGTTTCAATGCGTCTTCAGAACATCAAATTATTGACAGGTGCAACACTGTCGGTGGTAATTTCGGCGGTCTCAGTACATCCTGCGATGGCTAACCCTGCAACTCAAATAGCCCAAACGCAGACCACCACAACAGCAAACACTCAAACCATTACCGGTTTTGTCAAAAGTATTGTCGGCGATGTAGTAACAATTCGCGAAGAAAACGCGCCGTACAGGACTCTCAGGATTCAAAGATGCGTCCTGAGAATTATTGGCCTGGTACCGGGAATGAAAGTCAGAGCCACCGTCGCCGGATCTCAGATACAAAATATCGCGGTGATCCCCGATTATAAGGTGGTAGCCACAACGGTTGCTCGTCCCGCAACCCCAGCACCGGCACCGCGTCCGGCTCCAGAACCGCCACCGCGTCCGGCTCCTCGTCCGGCTCCGGCTCCGGCTCCGATTCCGGCTCCCCGTCCAATTCCGGCTCCCCGTCCGGCTCCGGCTCCTGTGAGAGGACTTTGGTAGAGCTAGGTTATACCATTTTCGATTTTTGATTTTTGATTTTCGATGGGAATGACCAAAAGCAATGTGGTCACCAGCCGCGTGATTCATTCGGGGAGCGAGAAAAAAGCTCGAATCCAAATCGCCAGCCCCCGGATTTATCAGTGGGGTCGCTTTCTTCAATCTAAAATCTAAAATCTGAAATCTCAAATCGATTGACTGATGAAGCTCAAGGTTTGGAGTACGGGCCTACACTTGCATTCTTTTGTTGCAACTGGTATGAGTTAGCGCAATTAAGTCACCGCGTGCGCGGTGGCTTCGCTGTTTAATAGCAGTTAGAATAATAGAATTGTCCAGCAATTATTGAGAAATCGCTGCTATGTATTACCTGCGTTTCTTGCTGCTAATTCTGCTGTTGCCGATGATTGCGTGCGATCGAGCTACAGATGCGATCGCCCCTGCTGTTGGCGGCAACGGCCCCCTGTCGCAAATTCCCTCCCGTGCACCGGTGACAAATGTTGGGACAAATCAAATTGTACCGACCAAACCGCTGTCGCCGCAGCCAATCCGTATTGCTGCAACTACTTTGCCGCAGCCCGGAGCCAGCGACAGCGCCTCAAAACCTCCTCAAGTAATACCGATTCCCGCATCGCCAGTGCTGCGAGTGCCTCCTGGCTTTGTCGTCAACGTTTTTGCTGACAATTTAGACGCTCCCCGATGGCTAGCTGTGACGCCGACAGGCGATGTTTTGGTAACTGAAACCCGGCAGAATCGGATTACGCTGTTGCGGGATGCCAACGGCGACGGGGTTGCTGAGGTTCGCAAGACTTTTGCAAATGCCCAAAACGGGTTAAATATTCCCTTTGGCATGGCTTTTGCCGATCGCTATTTTTTCCTAGGAAATACCGCTGAAGTCCGTCGATTTCCCTACACAAAAGGGCAGGAACAATTGACAGGTACTGGTCAAAAAATTGCCGATTTACCGGGCGGCGGCTACAACCAACACTGGACGCGAAATGTTGTCGTTTCCCCAGACAATAGCAAACTTTTCGTCTCAGTTGGATCGCAGTCTAATGCCGATGTCGAACCGCTGCCGAGGGCGTCTGTTCAAGTGATGAATTTGGACGGCAAGAACCAGCAAATTTTTGCTTCCGGTTTGCGAAATCCGGTGGGATTGGATTTTCACCCAAAAACCAATCAACTCTACACGACAGTCAACGAACGCGACGGTTTGGGAGATGATTTGGTGCCGGATTACTTGACAAGAATTCGTCAAGGCGAGTTTTACGGCTGGCCTTACACTTATTTTAAGCCGAATTTGCTCGACCCGCGCCACGCCAAAAACGGCAAGAGCGATCGACCTGATTTAGCGGCTAAAACATTAATGCCAGACGTGCTGTTTCAGGCGCACTCTGCGGCTTTAGGGCTTCAGTTTTACGACGGCAAAACGTTTCCCAAAAGATTTCTCAACGGGGCATTTGTGGCGTTTCGCGGCAGTTGGAACCGGAACGCTGGAACTGGTTATAAAATCGTGTTTGTACCTTTTAACGCGGCGAACGGACGCCCTCAAGGTTATTATGAGGATTTTCTGACCGGTTTTCTCACAGATCCGTCGGGCCCGAAAACTTGGGGGAGGCCGGTTGGTTTGCTGGTTTTACCTGACGGGAGTTTGCTGTTTACTGAGGAAGCGAATAACCGGATTTATCGGGTGCAGTATCGCCGCTGACGATTGGGCGAGCTATTAGATACCGACTTTTTCAAGAAGTCGGGGATCTGGTTTTTTAGTCAGCTTCAAACCTTGCTAAGTTGAGATTCGCCGGAAAGTTTTTGAAAAATTAATAACCTATCTTCTTCCGCCGTTTCGCGATTTAAATCAGACAGTTCGTAATAGGAATCTGTTTCTGGCAAGTAGATTGCCGGTAAATTTTCAGGTAGAATTAAATAAGTGTTTTTCACCTGTAAATCATTGTCTATATCTAATGAATATAGAAATCCGTCAACAGGATTTACAATTAACTCGTGCAATGAAACTTGTCCCTCTATGTAAAGCTTGAGAGTTAGTTGTGCAACTCTGAAAACCAACCAGCGATTGTACAAATTATCGACATCGCACCAAGAATAAAGATAACTATCGCCGTATTCATTCTCAAAAAGCGATAGTAGCGGGCCGTCGAAATACTCTAAATTGACTATGCTCCTGAGAGTTAGAGGAAATTTACTTAGTTTAAATCCTATTAATTGTTCCATATATTCCAATACGGTTCAGTTAAGGAAATTTGTAGCGAAAATGTTGGGCGGAGTGAAACGGAGGGTTCGTTCCACGGGCCCAACCTACGCACTGAGAGTTAGAGGAAATTTATTGAGTTTAAATGCTATTAATTGTTCCATATATTCTTGGTGTTTGAAGCACATATTGATAATTTAAGTAGCCTAAAGGTTTTGCGATCGCGCTTTAAAATCCCGAACCGGGTTGTCTCAGAAACTCTGCTTCTTCCGGGGTTGTTTCGCGTCCGAGAATTTGATTGCGGTGGGGAAATCTCCCAAAACGCTGGATTATTTCTAAATGCTGCATCGCGTATTCAATGAATGAATCGCTGTCAGGTTCGCCGCTGAGTTGGCGAAATAGTTCCACGGATTTTTGCTGGTTTTCTAAGTTTTCGCTGTGTTGAAAAGGGAGATAAACAAATAATTTTTGTACAGTTAGCAATTCGCGATCGAAGTTATGATTAACAGCATATTCGGCGGTGGCTAAAGCTTTGTTGTCTGTGGCGAATGCTTGGGGCGTTCCGCGAAACATATTACGCGGAAATTGATCTAACAGTAGAATTAATGCTAGGCAGTTGTCGGGGGAATCGTGCCATGAGTCGAGTTTACCGGAGGCGGCTAGTTCGTATTGTGGCAGAAAGCGCCATCGCACTTCTGCATCAAAATCCGCATCTTTTTCAAACCATTTCTTGTGGACTTTGCCAAACTCAGGAGAGTGCGATCGACCGAACCAAAAATCTAAAACTTCATTCATTAGCAATCTAGTATGCGATTGATTGTTGATTAAAGCTTCTGTGTCTGTAGTTGCACAAAATGCGCTATCTGTCCAACTACAAACCGCAGCGATTAATGATTAGCAATGATGACTTAGGAACCTTTGTTGTCCGGTGCTTAAAGTTACAAACTAGCAAACAGTCTGTCCCAAGTTTTGCCTCCCACAACTCCGTCTACAGGAATATCCGCTTGTCGCTGAAATCTTTTCACTGCATCTTCGGTTGTCGGACCGAAAACGCCATCAATTGCGATCGGGTGTCGGGACAAGCCCCGCGCGTTCAACAACTTTTGCAGTTTCTTCACATCGTGCCCTTTCGAGCCGCATTTTAAAATCCTTTTATGGTGTTTCACTGCTGGTCGATGGCAATCATCAGTGTAGCAAACTGCGGAGCCCGCTGCATAGTTTGCTCTACTTGTCCCCGTCAAAACTAATAGGGCGAGAACTCCTAGTAAAAAATAAAAAGTCTGTGATCCGGCCATATTTTTCCTGTTAATTTTTCATTCGAGCGACCAAACCAACAATCTAAAACTTCATTCATTGGCAATCTAATATGCGATGGATTGTTGATTAAAGTTTCTGTGTCTGTAGTTGCACAAAATGCGCTATCTGTCCAACTACAAACCGCAGCGATTAATGATTAGCAATGATGACTTAGGAACCTTTGCTGTCGGGTGCTTAAATTTACGAATTAGCAAACAGTCTGTCCCAAGTTTTGCCTCCCACAACTCCGTCTACAGGAATATGAGATTGCCGCTGAAATTTCTTCACTGCTGTGAGAGTTGTCGGCCCGAACACGCCATCAATTGCGATCGGGTGTGGGGACAAGCCCCGCGCGTTCAACAACTTTTGCAGTTTCTTCACATCTGCCCCTCTCGATCCGTGTTTTAAAATCCTTTTATGGGGTCTGACTTCTGGTTCGTTGCAATCATCGTGCGACGTGCAAATTGCGTCACTTGATGAAGCAGTATATGCTCCGCCACCGATGCCAGTCAAAATCAATAGAAGTAGAACTGCTAGTAAAGTCAAAAAAGGCGGCTGAGGCTTAGGCTTAGGCGGAGGCGGAGGCGGGGGATCGGGCTTTTTTGGCTTGCATTCTAGTGAAATAGTACCAGTACAAACTTGTTCGGACATACTTTCCCTGTTAATTTTCTCAAGCGTTTTTTGCAAGTTTGACGATTGTTAGAGGGTGAGAAACCGGGTTTATAGGATGAGGGCATCCAATCTTGATTGACCTGGTTTCTGGCAACAGTCAACCGACATTCTACAATATAAGTGGCTTTACTGCAAAATCTCCGATCGTGCAAGTTAAATTTTGTTGCTGTTTGGTAGCAGCAAAGGTAACAATTACTTCGCAGGCAACTGCAACTGTCAGCATTACCAAGTTTCTCGCCAGTGGGTAATCGCAAACGTCATCATTCGCCGCTGAAGGAACCCGATAGTGTTCGTTCCAAATTATTTCGGAGTAATCGGCAGCTAATCCGACGTGCACGCAGGGAAGGGAGGCACTGGCACAGTAATCCTTGACTGCTTGCCGCCCTACACTGTTATCAAAAGTATCGATGACTGTGGCGCTGTTGGCAAGCAGCCGATCGGCATTTGCGGGTGTCAATTCTTTTGACTGCGCGTCAATGCTGACTCCCAAAGCGCGGTAGAGGTTGTTGGTGAGAATTTTGGCTTTGAATGCGCCGATGTCCGATCGATAATAGGGTTGAGTGGAAAGGTTGCGTTCCTCAATGCGATCGCGATCGATGACTTTTAACTGACAAAAGCCCGATCGCGCCAGACTTTCTGTAATATTCGCACCCAAAGCGCCCGCGCCACACACCGTTACCGGGAAATTTTTGATCAGCGACATCACTGCGGCACTTCTGTAAAGTTGTTCGTGAAAAAATATACTCATGGTAATCAAGAATTAGCGATTTTCGACGACTCCAACCAATGAATGCAAGTCGAAGTCTTTGTCCAATCCGCTGAGACAAATCCCCGCACTCATAACAGGGTAAACGCATCTTAACTGGAACCCCGAATATGCTACAGTTAAATCTGACTAAATTTCAATGTAGTTTGTTGT